>JAWXAU010000141.1 GCA_034439655.1 Bacteroidota bacterium
GCTATCGGGATGCCCATGGTTGTCCCGAATGCTTTCGAGACCACCAACCATCAGCACTTGAGCATCGCACTTTATGATATGCTCGGCAAAAAAGTATCCGCCGCGGCGGATACTTTTACCAAAGGCGAGAATATATATAGTATAAATGTGAGTCATTTGCCCAAGGGATTATATATAATACTAGTGGGGGATGTGATGCAAAAAGTTGTGGTGGATTAAATCTAAAAGATTTGCCAACGATGCGTTCGTACAGGCGTTAGCAGAGTCGTTAAATCACCCACATGGACTTAACAATACTGCTCAAACGCACCAATCAAATTATTGGCAATCATTTCAGCACTTCTTCCTTCTATATGGTGACGCTCAATAAAATGCACCAACTCACCATCTTTGAACAAGGCAATAGCTGGTGATGAAGGAGGATAAGGCAAGGTATATTCCCTAGCTTTGTTTACAGCATCGCCTTCCATTCCTGCAAATACGGTTAGTAATTTATTGGGCAAATGTTTGCCGTTTTCTACGGCAAGTCTCACTCCCGGGCGGGCAGTGCCTGCGGCACATCCGCATACGGAGTTTATCATAAGCAGGGCAGTGCCCTTGTTGTCTTCTAACTGAGTTATTACCTCTTCAGGAGTTTTAAGTTCAGTAAAACCTACTTGGGTTAATTCAGCACGCATAGGTGCTACGAGCATTTCTGGATACATTTTTTTTTTTTAATAATTATTATTTTTCTTCATACCATTTGGAAAGTTTAAAACTTTCCAAATGGTATTGTGTTATTGAAACAGTTTTATTTCAAATTTGTTTTATGTTTTTATCTATATACTGATTTCCCGGTGCAAGCACTTGGATTGGGTATTTTAATAAGTGATGAAATAGTGGGTGCAATGTCTATCATATTTACATGCTCAGTGGTTTGCCCATGTTTGATGCCCCAACCCATTAGTACAAAAGGAATATGGGTATCATAATCGTATGGCGAACCGTGTGTGGTTCCTGTCTTTCTGGGCATTTCCATCCATCCGGGTTTTAGGTTTATTATAATATCACCGCAACGTTCGAATCTATATCCTTTTTGTATTAAACTCATGGGGGCATTGCTGGTATAAGGTTCACTCATCATACTGCCTGTATATACTTTATCAACGCCTTCCATATTTTGCAAACGATCCATAAAAGGGTACATCGCAGGTGGCAAGGGGGCATTTTTGCTTAAAGTATTATCGTTAATTGTGAGATATATTTGTTGGTTTTCATAATAAAAATCCCATTTTTCAAATTCGTTATTCATATAACCCAAATAGGTTCTCAAAGTATCCATCATAGCACGGTCGTTAAACAAACCTGCGGGCATATTTCTGTCTTTCATATATTGCACATTATGTGCGGCACCATGGTCGGCAGTAAGGAAAACGAGATAGTTTCCTTTGCCTACTTGTGCATCGAGCTTATTCAAAATCTCTTCTATATCTCTGTCCAATCTTATATAAGTATCTTCCAATTCTATACTCATAGTTCCATAGTGGTGACCCACATAATCGGTACTGCTAAAACTAATGGACAAAAAATCAGCAATACTATCGGTTCCTAAATTTTCATTTTTCAAGGCTGCCAAAGCAAACTCTTTTAGGAGCGTATTTCCATACGGGGTTGTAAGCAAAGTACCATAGCCATCTTTCCGTATCAAGCCCAGTTTATGCGGAAACACAGGCTTTTCTTCTTTCTTGCTTAAAGGTGCTTCATATACAACATCGTCGGCAGTGCTTTCAGTATAAGTATTGATGGGGAAATAAGTATCCCACACTTTATTAATCAATGTTTCGGGCAAGTTTTGATTATTAAAATTCGTCACCCATTCAGGCAATGACCATGTATAATAAGTGCTGGTAATAAACGCTCCATTTTCGTTATCGAACCAATAAGCACCATTAGGTTGATGACCACCCGGCAATATACTGCCGCGGTCTTTGATGCATACTGCAACCACCTTACCTTGCTTGTTGGTAGCCATTCTCAGCTCGTCGGTCATAGTAGTACTATATAAATTAACGGGACTCATTTTCCCCGCTTTTTTATTGATGCTGCCCAGCGTAGTTACATTGCTATCGGCTACACAATACATGGTATCATTGAGGCTACGCTCATACCAATCGTTGGCCACAATACCATTAATACTGGGCGTGGTACCTGTATATATACAAGCATGCCCAGGGGCCGTGAAAGTGGGCGTATAATTTATATGACATTGCTCGAATGAATAACCCATATTGAGTAATCTCTTGAAACCACCCTTTCCATATTTATTTTGAAAACGATACAAATAATCGTACCGCATTTGATCTACCACAATGCCTACAACCAACTTTGGTCTTTGCTGTGCAAAGGCTTGCCCTACAATCAAGAGAGCAAAAAAGAGATAAATATTTTTTTTCATTGTTAGATGCAAAGGTAGGAAATGAATGAGAATGATTGGTGAAATTAAAAATTGTTAAAATTATATAACCAGCCTAACACCGATAGGCACTTGCATGGCATCATAAGTTGATGTTCCCAACTCAGGGATTTTAATCATTTCGAGACTGGGCCTCAACTCAAAATATAAATGCGTCATTGCCTTTGATTCATTATATTTTCCAAGTCTTACATCTAATCCTAAGGGTATATATACCGCCGAGCTAAAAGTGTTTTTATTCTTAAATACTTCCTCCTTATAGGAATAATATCCATTAATCCCATTATAATAATATACTGCTGCCCGATTTGACTGTTTTATACTATACACCGAGGTTCTAATTGTTGTATACGAATTAATTGAAACACCTAACGCAAAACCGAACCCTGTATAAAAACTAAATCGTCTTTTAGTATCCGTGCGAAATATATAAGACCCATTTATTCGTATCTGCGAATTTTTATAATTTAAGTTATGGCTAGTTCGTGTAACAGAATCGATATATAATACGCCAATACTTGATGAACTAAGCGTATCAACTCTTTGAGAACGCTCTTTGCTCCCATTCATAGCTTTTGTAAATGCTCCAAAACTACTAAAACCTATTCTAAATTCCTGGTTTTCCTTATATGCTGTTTTGCTTTTATTTCTAATTCTAGTTGAAATAAATGCTTCGAAAGACCCTCCGGGATTAGTAAAATAAGCACTATTATATAATTCTGATTGGTTAATGTTTTTCAATATATTTGATTGGGTGCAAGTTTTTCAAATTCACTTGCTGAAGTTAAAGAAGGTGATAAAGGTTTAACTCCAAATTGCACATATACACTACTCAGCTTTACCTTTTTTATCTTGTTTTGATTCGGAGCTTGGGCATTGAGTAATGCTGAAGAAATCACGAAAAAAGTTAATAAATAGACTTTCATATTTTTATTTTTTTGTACCTGATGCTTGGGCAAAGATAATTGTTAATTTCAAATTCCTATAATTTTGTACATTTGCAAGTTGCAAGGCATAAAATTTGCAAAATCGTTTTATATGAAATATACTCCTATTGTTCATTGGTCACTACGCATACTCGTCGCGACCCTCTTTATTTTCTCGGCCATCACCAAATTATTTCCTATTGAAGCTTTTGAAAAACAATTGGTCGATTTAGGTTTTGTCAATTGGTGCAATGCCCCCATATTAGCTAGGAGTATTATATCTTTTGAACTCTTTTTGGGACTAGCATTTCTGCAAAATCACTTTTTTAAGAAATTTATTATACCCACTACTGCGGGCATGCTATTGGTTTTTATTATCCATCTTTCGTGGCAAATTGCAATTGCAGGCAATAGCGGAAACTGCGGATGCATGGGCCAAATGATTCCTATGACCCCTTTAGAAGCCATCATCAAAAACATCATCACACTGATATTAATTGTTATTTTATATATTAAAACACCTGCCAAAAACGACAGTAAACATCGTTATCCATTTATTATAATGATTGTGGCTGCTGCTCCTATATTTTTAAGTTATCCTGCCCACTGTTGCTGTGATGTAAATCTGCTCACACCAACTGCTATTCAATTGGAAGATGAAAAACCAACAGATTCAACAAATAAAGATGTTAAAGAAATAAAGCATGATACTTTAGTAAAAAAATTTAAAGAGGATACTATTATAAAACATGATGAGCCCAAGTTAAAAAGAGTAGCGTCTGATTTCTCTGAATTTACAATGTTTAGTGGTAAAAAAGTAAACATTAATTCGGGCAAAAAAATAGTTTGCGTATTCAATACCTCCTGCGACCATTGCATGGGTATTGCAAAAAAAATGACTGCTATTGCAAGTAAAACAAATATGCCACCCATATATATATTATTTTGGAGCGAACTTGATGCAAAAGGCGAAGACCTAAATAAAGAAGTTGCAGCATTTTTTAAATTTAGCGGCAGTTCGCATCCTTATACTATGATAGGTGCTGCTGAATTCTTCCCCAAACTAGGCAAACATAGCAGTCCGCCCCGCATTGCCGTGTTAAACGAAGGCAATATGATGGGCGATTTTGGTGAAGAAAATTTTAGTGAGGCGGCGTTTTTGAAGGCGGTGAAATGAAATTATTACCCAATAGATCTCTACAAATTTGCTCTCAAAAAAAATGCTTCACCTATTATATTCGAAAGGGCAAAAGCATTAAGAAAAACCATCACCGAAGCTGAGAAAATTCTTTGGCAAAAAATTAGGAACAAACAAATATTAGGATTGAAATTTCGCAGACAACATGCAATTAATATTTATATATTAGATTTTTACTGCCACGAAAAATCTTTAGGAATTGAAGTTGATGGACGCTATTATAACAATAAAGATATAATCGAGAAGGATTAAAATAGAACTATGGAATTAGAAAAACTTGGACTCAAGATTATTCGCTTCACTAACGAAGAAGTGATAGAAAATACAAATAAGGTTTTGGAGAGAATTAGGGAGGTTTGTTTGTAGCATTTCACCACCACCCCCCCCTGTCCTTCGCCTTGAGGCGAAGGATGGTAATGTTCGGGGAATACTATCACTTTTGCATCATTCATACTATTAAACAAAACCGAGGAATACATCAACAATCTTAGTATTCCCCGAAAAGTATCGTCTCACTCCCTGAGCAGTGTGATATGAGAGCGAGGTGATACCACGATTGCTATAATATTCCTAATACTCATCAAGGAGAAGTGCAGGAGGTTAAGGTGACAACCGTGCGAGCATAATAGCTTATCTTTGCGGCGAATTTTATGAAGAATATCCGAAATTTTTGCATCATTGCACATATTGACCACGGCAAGAGTACCCTTGCCGACCGCTTGCTCGAATTTACCAAAACCGTTTTGAAACGCGACATGCAGGCCCAGTTGCTCGACGATATGGACATTGAGCGTGAGCGTGGCATTACTATTAAGAGTCATGCCATACAAATGGATTATATTTTCGAAGGCGAAAAATATGTACTGAATTTAATCGACACCCCAGGCCACGTAGATTTTAGTTATGAAGTGAGTCGCTCCATTGCTGCCTGCGAAGGTGCCTTGCTAATTGTTGATGCAGCACAGGGAATCCAAGCTCAAACTATTTCAAATTTATATTTGGCGTTGGAAAATGATTTGGAAATTATTCCTGTCCTCAATAAAATAGATTTGCCGGGTGCCATGATAGAAGATGTAACCGAGCAAATAGTTGACCTCCTGGGCGTAGACCCTGATACTATAATACATGCAAGTGGAAAAACAGGAATTGGAATTGAGGAAATACTGTCAGCAATTATTAAACGTGTAAAAGCTCCCGGAGGTGATGTGAAAAAACCTTTGAAAGCTTTGATATTTGATTCAGTTTTTAATTCATTCCGAGGTATCATAGCATACTTTAAAGTTACCGATGGCTCAATTAAAAAAGGCGATAGAGTTAAATTTATCGCAACAGGCAAAGAATATTTCGCAGATGAGATTGGTGTTTTGCGGTTAGAAAAAGAACCACGTCAAGAAATATTTGCAGGCGATGTGGGATATATTATATCAGGAATTAAAGAAGCCCGCGAAGTGAAAGTAGGGGATACGCTTACACAGGTAGACAACCCGTGTTTAGAAGGAATACAAGGTTTTGAAGATGTAAAACCCATGGTATTTGCAGGTATATATCCTATAGATACAGATGATTTTGAAGAGTTGCGTGAGGCGATGTATAAATTGCAATTGAATGATGCCTCGCTCACTTTCGAACCTGAGAGTTCAGCAGCTTTGGGCTTTGGTTTCCGTTGCGGATTTTTAGGAATGCTGCACATGGAAATTATACAAGAAAGACTGGAACGCGAATTTGGTATGACGGTAATTACCACAGTGCCAAACGTGAGTTATCATGCGTTCTTAACCAAGGGTGAAATGATTGTGGTAAATAATCCAAGTGACCTCCCTGATCCTAGCAGAATGCTTCATGTGGAAGAACCATTCATCAATGCACAAATAATTACAAAGTCCGATTTTGTTGGGGCAGTAATGACGCTTTGTATTAATAAACGCGGACTGATAAAAAATCAATCATACCTCACTACCGATCGAGTAGAAATGAACTTTGAAATGCCATTGGCCGAAGTGGTTTTTGACTTTTTCGACAAACTAAAAACCATTAGTAAAGGATATGCCAGCTTCGATTATAGTCCTATTGGTTACCGTGAAAGTGATATGGTGAAATTAGATATATTAATGAACAAAGAGGTGGTGGATGCTTTATCAGCAGTAATACATCGCGACCGTGCTTACGATTGGGGCAAAAGAATTTGCGAAAAACTAAAAGAACTAATTCCCATGCACCAATTCGAGATACCCATACAAGCAAGTATTGGTGCTAAAGTGATTGCCCGTGAAACCATAAAAGCCATGCGTAAAGATGTAACTGCAAAATGTTATGGTGGTGATATAAGTCGTAAACGCAAGCTGCTCGAAAAACAAAAAGAAGGAAAGAAAAGGATGAAAATGGTAGGCAGTGTTGAGATACCACAATCGGCATTTATGGCGGTGCTGAAGTTGGATTAATATATATTATTATACCGTATATTTGCAAATACCTATATATAATCATGGATTCTAAAAACAAAGCACGAAACGACGCATATAATAAACTTTCAGGTAATGAAAAGTTTAAGTTAATGATGCAGGTATTGGAAGTAAGTTATATATTTAATGGATGTAAACCCTTGAAAGAACCTCAAGGGAAAGGAGTTATATTTAATAAGCATTAATGGATATTTTCAGTAATGATGTATTTGCTTTCTTAAAAGCACTTTATATTCGTAAAGTAGAATACATACTCGTTGGAGGGTTTGCAGTAAACTATTATAGACATCCGAGAGCTACCGGTGATTTAGATTTATGGTTAAAAGACACAGAAGAGAATCGTAAAAAATTAATACAAGCATTTGGAGACGTAGGTGTAGAAAATTTAGAATCTTTGATGATAATGCCGCTATTGGCTGGATATTCTGAAATTATGCTTAACAATGGTTTTTATATATACCTGATGGCTGATTTAAAATCAATAAAGCAAGAGCAATTTGATGAATGCTTATCCTCGGCAAGCAATTTCAATTTAGAAGATATTATAATTAAAGTATTACATAAAAACACTTTAATTGAAGAGAAAAAATTATTAGGTCGATCTAAAGATTTAGATGATGTTGAAAACCTATAATATATAGTTTTTATGGCACAACAAAAGAACAACCCGCTTCATGGAATAACACTACAAACTATATTAGAATATTTAGTTGAAACTTATGGTTGGGAAGAACTTGCAGTCCGTGTAAGTATCAATAGCTTTATTAAAAATCCTAGCATCAATTCCAGTTTAAAATTCCTTCGCACCACGCCTTGGGCCAGACAAAAAGTAGAAGATTTTTATTTGTATACTTTACGTGAAGCACGAAGGACTAAGGATAAAAAGAGTAAGGAGTAAGGGGGCATTGCAAGAGGAACTAGGAGTAAGGATGCTGACTCCTGCTGCCGTATGGCCCTTATTCCTTACTCCTTATCCCTACAATCTTTTTTGCCATCTCCAAAACTTCCTTATGATGCGAAACCAATATCATAGTCAATTGCTCGGTTTCGTTTAATTCTTTCAGATAATCTAATATATCTTTTTCGGTTTCCTTGTCCAAAGCATTGGTGGCTTCGTCCAATAATAATATATGCGGTTTATTATATAATGCTCTTGCCAAGGATAATCTTTGCTTCTGTCCGCCGCTTAGCCTGTTTCCCATCTCCCCAGCTTTCATATTAGCTCGCTTGCTTAATTCATTACTCAAATCTTGCAGTTTTAACAGGTCAATTAATTTGCTCGCCCGCAGCATTTCTGCATCATTGGGTTGGTGACTAAGCGTGATATTTTCAATCAGTGAACCATTATATACAAACGTATCTTGCTTGGCTATTGCAATAGTTTGATATAATAATCCATCCTTATATATATCTTCATTGTTATTATACAATATTTTGCCAGCTGTCGGTTTATATATTCCTGCTATTACTTGCAACAGGGTAGATTTACCGCAACCAGATGGCCCTGTAATTCCTATTATATCACCTTTGTTTATTTGTAAATTAAAACTATTGATTACCTCAGTATCCGATTCATTATATATAAAAGATACGTTTTGCAATTCTATAGTTTCAAACGATTCAATATTGGCGTGGTTGTTTTTCTCTATCGTCCTATAAGGCAATAACTCTTCAATAGTGTAATGGTAATTTTTTAATTTGAGCAATGAAGAAGATATGCGATTAATGGATGGTATTAACCTAAAAGCCGCAGCAGTAAACAACCCCAAATGATATAATAAACGATTGGTGCCAAAACCTGCTAACATAGATGATATAATAATCAAAACCAAGCCCATCAATGCAGCAATTTCAACGATACGATGTGGGACGGATGAATACGTAAATAAAGCTGCGTCATTCGTATTTACTTTTTCTTGATTTTGAAAATAGTTTTTGAAAAAGAATTTTTCTTTGCCTAATAAGGCTGCTTCTTGCCAACCCGAAAAAGCTTCACTCAATTTATCATACGCATTGGTTGAAGCCTCGTTTCTCTCCGTGCCCATGAGGTGCATACGGTTTTTAAGCATTCGATAAATCAAGTACATCACAGGCCCTAAAGTGAAACCAATAAGCAAAAATAAATACGGTTTGAATAAGGCCAATGCTATTATAATAATACACATCAATAGTAACTCACTAATCAATATACCATAAGGCAATAAAATACCACTGGCAAATGCGGAGGGCACAAACATGATTCGGGTAATCAATTTTGCCGTTTCATGCTGTTTAAGTTGTTGAAAATTGTGACTATAATAATGTCCAAACATCCTCTCACTCAACTTCCCTGCAATTTGATGGGCAAGCTTGGCTTGCTTATTATTGATAATAATGCCCAATATGTTTTTTGCCATAAATAATATAAGAAGTACCACCACCAAAATTAATATAAATGATTGTTGGTTTTGTAGGGCAAGCCAATTATATAAACGCCCCCAATAATGATGAAGAGCTATATTCTCGCCCGAAGCTAAAACAGATAAGAGGGGAACCACAAATGCGAGAACTGTGGCATCTAAAAATATTCCAAAAATTACGAGCCTATTAACACGGTTATACTCAGCAAATTCTTGCGGGCTCAATATCTGCCCGATATATTGTCTTACTTTTCTGAAATAAAAAAGCCTGTTTAACAATGTTCTAAGAATTCTTTCAATGATGCTATATTGGGCACATTCATCGAATCCACTTGTTTATAATCTGCTATAAGGAGCGATAACCAATCGAGGCGGAATATTGTTTCGTATATAGCTGCCAAGTGAAAATCGACCACCGCTACATGCACCACTTTATGATACTCTACTTCGAGTAAGGAATTTAGGAAATCGAAACGGTTTTCGGTCCGTTCATTTTCTTGCGAATGTATAAATATAAATACCGAAGCAACCTGACCATAATATGTTTCTATCACATTGTGGTTGGCTTCGGGCAGTACATGCACAAATGCTTCAGCTTTGGCATTCTCCTGCACCTGCTGTGCAAACCTAATTCCCACCGCTTCAAATTGTGCATCCGTTACTATAATAATCTTTTTATCGAGGTGCTTTTTAATGGCTTCAAAAATATCTTCTGCAGTTTCTAAATAGGGTGTTTTATCACTTGTCTTTTCTACCAGTGCTTGCAGGCTTTCATCAGGATTTTCTCCCATCAACTCAGCAAAAATTTTCACCTGCACGGTAAGTGAATAACCTAGGGCCATTCGTGGTTGAAAACCTGACTGTATAATATTATAGTGAACACCATCTGCTTCGGCCAATTCTACAATTTTACCACCTGATGCCACTACCAACATGTGACAACCTTTGGTCTTGCCATCGGCATACATTGCTAGTGTTTCTTCTGTATTGCCAGAGTATGATGCCAAAATGAGCAAAGTGCTTTTATTGGCATAAGCAGGCAAACCGTATTCGCTCACACATTCAATAGGTAACGGGAATTTAGCTGCCACATAAGCTTTGATGAGCCTGCCTCCTATGCCGCTGCCACCGAGGCCAGCAATAATAACATTGGAGAACTGCGAAACTTGTAGTCCATGCGGTTTGTAATTATCCAATACATATTGAATTTGGTTTGGGAACTGCTCTAATGCCCTGTGTTGTGCTGAATTGTCAATCATCATATTGCGGAATAAAATTTAAAAAATTGAGTGCAAATATAAGAAAGGGAGCCAAAGTGTACTTGAAAAAATTGTTACGCTAAAAACCAATCACGTAGTTGTTATCATCTTACGGATATATTTTTCATACTTAACCAGTGTTTGGATTGAAAGCTTCTCTTTTGACTCCGCCAGCAGGCGGAGGAAGTTAAAAAACATGAGAGTTTATTCTTATAAATGCCCATTTTTTTAATAAGCGTAACGAAAAAGAGGAGTTTTCGAACAAGCATTACTTAGTTTTGGAGCTACTTATTAATTATATTTGCAAACTCCAAAATAATTTAAAATGAAAAAAATACCTTTACTATTTTCCATTCTCTTTATTCAAGCAGTATCATTTGCACAACTTTCCAGAGATGTTTCTGTTGAACTTAATGCTATTACTGACTCGGCCAAGCATAGTATTAATTTACAATGGTGGCCCGACTCTAATTGCACAAGCTATGTGGTATACAAAGTAAATACCTCAGGTGGATTTAGTAAAATAAAGACTTTGAAAAAAACCGATATCTCATACCTCGACACCAATATAGCGGTAGGTACTGCCTATGAATACAAAGTGGTGAAAACCACTACAAGCGGCGTTAATGGTGTTGGATTTATCAATGCCGGTATGCACATTCCCGCTGTGGGTTATCGTGGCCGTATGGTATTGATCTGCGAGAAACAAATGGCCGCATCGCTAAGCAATGAAGTGGCCGATTTAGTAAGCGATTTAGTGGCCGATGGATGGTTTGTTCATCGCCTTAATGTGCCTAGCAACGGTAAAGTAGATTCTATCAAAACCCTGCTCGATGACATATGGACACTCTATAGTGCCGACCTCAAAGCCATATACTTATTGGGGCATGTGCCCATCCCTTATTCAGGCAATATAAATCCCGACGGGCACTCCGACCACGTGGGTGCTTGGCCTGCCGATGGATATTATGGCGACATGGATCAATACTGGCCCGACCTTAGTGTGAACAACAGCATTGCGAGCCGTGCAGAAAACAGAAATATACCCAAAGATGGCAAGTTCGACTATAGTGCATTTCCGGGCCAAGTGGAGCTGCAAGTAGGCCGAGTTTACCTTGGCGATTTTAATATTTTCAGTGAAAGCGAAACCGAACTCACTCAAAAATATTTACAGAAATCGCACAATTTTAAAATGGGAAATACCAAACCAGAGATGTATGGCGTTATTGATGACAACTTTGGATACTTTGGTGGAGAAGCCTTTGCAGCCAATGCTTGGAGAAACTTTGCTCCCCTCATCGGACTTAACAATTACAGTAATGGCAAATATTTTAATTCGATGAAAACACATCCTTACCTATGGAGCTATGGCACAGGCGGTGGTTGGTATCAAGGAGCAAGCGGAGTAGGTAACCAAGACAGTTTTAAATATGATACCATACTTGGCACCTTTTCCATGTTGTTCGGTAGCTACTTTGGCGACTGGGATGTAACCAACAGTTTTCTTCGTGGGCCATTGGCCTCGCCATATTCTACTATACTTACCAATGTATGGGCAGGCCGCCCTTGGTGGCAATTTCACCACATGGCCTTGGGCAATAATATTGGTTTCTCGGCTAACCTTGCTATGAACAATACTGGAACGTATTCAAATGGTTATTCATTTGGGAATGGTTTTGTACATGTATCATTAATGGGCGACCCCTCACTCAGAATGCAGTATTTGCAACCCGCTTCGCAACTTGCAGTAAAGGCTAGTGCCAATGGGCAGCAGGCAGAAATGAGCTGGAAAGCATCGCCTGATAAACGTGTGATTGGTTATCATATATACCGTGCCGACAGTTTATTGGGGATGTATAAACAACTCACCACTAGCCCAGCTACAGGTATTTCTTATACCGATATCACCCCTAAAAACGGCAACAATGCATATATGGTACGTGCCGTGCTTTTGGAAGAAACACCATCGGGAAGTTACTATAACCAAAGCCTGGGAATAAGTGGAGAAATTAAACTAAATACAGGGATTTCAAAAATCGAAAATTCAATTGAAATGAGCGTATATCCTAACCCTGCAAAAGATATATTATATATTCAAACAACTAACAATACCAATAATTTCAGTCTTTCAATAGTGGATTTGCAAGGCAAAGAAATTATAAGAAAAAGTATTAAAGGCACCCTGAATACTATAGATTTGCAAGGCTTTTCAAAAGGTGTATATATGTTGCAATTATATAATAACGATATTCTCAAAACAGTAAAATTTGTAGTCGAATAAAGTTGCAAGTTGCAGCCCTGGGCGGCCCGCGGCGGCGGGGAAGGGTACAACCAACAACTTACAACTAAAAAATCATTCTCCGCCCCGGCGGAAAACCTCATTTAATAATTCAATAGTGAACTCTTGGCAATTCTATCAATACACACAATATCCCGATAACCTTAACTTGCACGATGAAGTGCAATTGCGAGGACTTATCAAGGATTATCCGTACTTTCAGGCGGCTCATTTACTATTGGCCAAATGTTTGAAAAACCAGGACAATTATTCTTTTGAGAAGCAATTAAAGTTGGCTGCCCTTTATGCTCCAAACAGATCATTATTATATAGTTTATTAAAATCGGCTGGCAAACGCGTAATGATAGAAGAGATTGCTTTCCCCGTAATTGAAAAAACTGTGGAAACACCTGTTACTGTTGAGGAAGAGTCTATAGAAATAATGGAAGAGGTAATTGAAGTTTCTGCAGCAGTAGCCGAAGAAACTATAAATACTGCTATTGATACGGAGTCAGATAGTAATGAGATAGAAACTACGGAACAAAAAGAAACGCCAATAGCTGCTGAAGATCTCGATAGGGCAGAAGAAACACCAGCCGAGACTGTTGAACCTGAATTGCCTGCAGGTGTGATATATATTACCGAAACCATCACCCAAGAAATCAGCGATGCTGATACGGTTATTACAGATACCTTTATTGAGGAAACCATCATCGAAGAGAAAACAGTTATTTCAGATACAATAATCGAAGAAATTGTTATCGAAGATAAGCTTACCGAGGAAGTTATTTTTGAAGAAGTTATTATATCAGACCGACTCAATACCACAGAAACGGTTATTGAACCACCACTTGCTGAAAGAGCATTCAGCGAATGGCTCAAGCAAACTGCATCATCCGATACCAGTGTATTCCTTGGCGATAGGGTAGGGGCAAATATATTTAAACAACCAGAAACCAGTTATATAATACCTAGCAAAGCTGCAGAAAATTTTGAAGGACTAACGATGCTTTCACTTGCAAAGACAGAACTCACTCAGCCAAGCACGCCAACGGCCAATGAGCTGCCTATCGAAGTACCAAAACGAACTTTCTCGGACGATATTCTGGAAAAGTTCATTACCTCCAACCCTACCATCAGTCGACCCAAAACCGAGTTCTACAATCCATCGAAGGCTGCAAAGAAAAGCTTAGAGCCTGATGAAAACCTTGTTACTGAAACACTTGCAAAAATAGCTCTGAAACAAGGAAACTATTTGAAGGCCCTAAAAATTTATGAAAAATTAAGTTTGAAATTCCCAGAAAAATTCACCATATTTGCAACCCAAATTAAAAAGATTAAAACCGACAATAATTTAGAATAATATGTTCACTTTTTTATGCATTATACTTATCATCATCGCCCTCATATTAATATTGGCGGTGTTAATACAAAACCCTAAAGGAGGAGGCATCGCTGCCAACTTCAATTTCCCACAACAAATAGTGGGTGTGCAACGTACCAGCGACCTCATAGAAAAAATAACTTGGGGTGTCGCTATTGGCATCTTCATTATTTGCTTGGGTACTAGCTTTAGCAAACCCGATCAAAGCCAAGGTTTTGACAATAAAGTAAAAGATGCCCTTGAGAGCATGCCAACTCCTCCAGATGCACAACCTCCTGCTGCTCCCGCGAAGTAATTATATAATAATTTTGAAAAAGCCTGTTAAGTTTTACTTGATGGGCTTTTTTGCTTTATTAAAATACCCGTTTTCGACGTTCTCCCAACTTTGACCTAGAATAATACGGGTTAATGGTCCAAAAGAAAGGGACTAATCCCGAATTCTTTCGGGATGTAGTTCGGCATTACCATTCTACAAACTAATCCGTCTCAGGCGGAGAACTATTATAGTTTAAGAAATGGTATTAGTACACTCTTTGCAAAGCGACAACAACGGAGGACAAGACAAGGTTTTTTGAAAATAAAATAATGAAAATTGGTTTATCCTACTTCCACCTATACCCATCATCGTCAGTAAATCCTTTTAGGTATTGCGGAATAAACCAACAGAACCTCATTGCGGGGAAATAATCAAGTTTGGTTTTGGTATCATACTGTCTTTCGTCATAATTAAACCCACGACGGTTCACCGTAAATGCCTCGTTCAATTCCAATCCTATTTGAAAGTTCACGGTTCTATTTCTAGGATCCATGTACTGATATGCTATATACTGACTTATGCACAGCCCACTATGGAATCTATCATATCCATGTTTATAGTCGGGGTAAAGTTGCGGTGCACCTTCTCCAGGAATTTCCAAACGAAGTTTGTGATGTATATAACCAGCACCAAAAGTTAGCAATATGCCTGTGCCTGTATTTCTTTTTTTATTGAGCAAAAATATTTTTCCCGCCTCAGCCATTATTTGCAAGCCTCTGGAATAGTAGCGGGGTTGTATTAAACTACCATCGGCATTTATTATATCCCCGTCGATGGTATTTATATATTGCAAGGGGTTTACCATAGTTACGCTATTGCCAAACATAAACCGACCAAATACTCCAAATTGCCAGCGATTGTTCGATTTATAGCCCATCCCAAATCCAATGGCATTCATTAGCCCGAATTTTTTTCCCATCTCTCCCATGGGTTTCAAAGGTGTATACTGAAAATTATAAGTTACAGCTCTATTGGGTCGTTTCATGGGTTTTTTCTCTTGGGCGTATATATGGGAATGAGCCAAACCAAAGAGTGAAACTATGATAACAAATATATGTGCTAACTTTTTCAATATATATATTATAACGCAGCAGCGTAATTTTTAGTTGTACGTGTTTATCAAAAAACTTTAGCGGCAAACTGTTCCAATTCTTTTCCACTATCGACCAATACATCTTTGTGCAAAGAAGTACCATGGCTATCCATCGTGCATATCGCTCTGAAACCTTCTACCTCCAATTGCCACATAGCTTCCGGTGTACCGAATTGCAAGCAATGCCCATCAATTACATCTTTAATACAACGGGCATAATATTGGGCAGCACCGCCTATCGCATTCAAATATATAGCTCCGTGTTCTTGACAAGCTTGCAAAGTTTTTGGACCCATACCGCCTTTACCCATCACTACCCTAGCTCCTGTTTTTTTCAATATAGTTCCTTGATAGGGTTCTTCGCGTATACTCGTAGTAGGACCGGCAGCCGTAATTTTCCACTTTCCAGCCGCATCTTGGTTTATTACAGGACCACAATGATATATCACCGCTCCATGCAAATCGTAAGGTGCATCATGCTCTAACATGTAATGGTGCATTGCGTCGCGACCTGTATATATAATACCATTCAGTTCTACCACATCGCCTGCTTTTATTGCACGCACCTGTTCTTCGCTAATAGGCGGTGTTAAACTATGCACACGCACTTGCGAGGTTTCTTCACCTTGTGGTTCATGATACATTTGTTTAGGCTCATCAGCATCACGATAAAGCCAATTTATAATACTTCCTGTTTCTGCATTTATTTTAATTCCCAAGCGGCGATAAGCCCAACAGTTATACGCTACGCTTACAAAAAACGACGCAGGCAATCTATTATACTTTCCAATTTTGCAACCTAGCAAAGTTACCAATCCACCAAAACCCATCGTGCCAATTTTTAATTTATCGGCATTGTTCATTATATAGTTTTCCAAATCACGTAAAACAGGATCTGGATTTTCATCATCTACATTTCTAAATAGTTGTTCTTTGGCAAGTGCATAACCGCTTGTTCTATCACCACCTATTCCTACACCTATAAAGCCCGCAGAACAACCTTGCCCTTGGGCCTGCCACACTGCATGCATAATACATTTTCGTATACCATCAATATCACGCCCAGCTTTTCCCAAATGTTCCAATTCGCTGGGCAAAGAATATTGTATATTTTTATTTTCGCATCCACCACCTTTCAATATCAAACGTATATCTATATAATCATTTCGGTGTTGGTGAAAATGTATAACAGGTGTGCCAGGGCCAATATTATTTCCTGTATTACTTCCATCAATGGGGTCAACAGAATTGGTACGAAGTTTTCCATCCTTGGTAGCTTTGGCCACCATCAATAATATAATTTCTTCTAAAATAATCTGGTCGAAACCTACTGGCGTTTTTACCTCAAAAGTGGGCATTCCAGTATCTTGGCATATTGGACCCACATCGCTGCAAGCCATATCAATATTTTTTGTAATCGTGTCTAGTGCAATGCCTGCCTTTGTTCCTTGCAATTCGCTGTTATGTGCTTTTACCATGCTTCTTCGCACATCGCTGGGAAGGTTGGTACTCGTTTGTACGATGAGGTCGTAAATACTTTGTTCTAATGTGGTCATAAATGTAGTATAAAGTAGAAAGTATATAGTATAAAGATTTTATGTTTTGTTATCAAACCGCAAGTATCAGGTAGCTGGTATAAAGTAGTAAGTATAACAGTATAAAGATTTAGATCAAATTTTTATTAATTGGTATCTAATATAATATATTTTTTATAAACAAGTCAGTGAAAGCTGGTACCAAGTACTTTATACTCTATCGTAATCCCCTACCCAATTTTTAATTTCCTTTTTTATCTGACTATTTTTAAGATTTTCTTTCAAGGTTTTTTCAATCAAACTTTGCAATTCCCCATCCGATGCAAAACGCAAAGCTACAATTTGTCCCATACTCAGGTTTGGGTCTAATGTTGTTCCAAATAATATATAATGTCTGAAATTTAATTCCTGTTTGATGATTCGATTTTGTAGTTTAATTGTAACTCTATTATAATGCCAATACAAACCAATAAATGCAATAGAGATTCCAATTAAATGTAAAGATGTATATAGTTTTTCATCGTGGCATATTCTATATCCCAAACTAAATAAGGATGAAAATAAAATAACAAGTATTAATAGAATTAAATACAAATGTATACCGCTGTATTTTGCTCGGTGGTTTTTATAGTTTTGTGTCGTCATTATATATTATTCTAAGGAAAAATTAATAGGTAAAACCATCATCATTCTTACCACTTTTCCGGCTGAAGTTCCCGGATTAAATCTAGGCAAAATAGCCACTACGCGTAGTGCTTCCACAGTTAAATAGGGTATTTCATTCAAAGCTTTTATATTACTGATACTGCCATCCGTTTCTACGATAAATTGTACCTTTACAGTGCCACCAATATTTTTTGTTTTGGCCTCCTGAGGATATATAATATGAGACGATAAAAAACCAAGTAAAGTATCCTGGTTTAAATAGGGTTGTACATAATTGGTATTGTCTGCAATAGCTTGTGCTTTTGCAAAACTCTGCAAACAACAAATAGAAATTATGATGTATAATGCCCGCACTATACTTCTCTGTTCACGTCCCATTGCTCTAAATAATCTGCTATGCGACGCAAAAAAGTTCCTCCCAATGAACCGTCCACTACACGGTGGTCATAGCTTAATGACAAGAACATCATGTGGCGGATTGCTATGGTATCTCCATATTCAGTTTCCATTACCGCAGGCTTCTTTTTAATACTTCCTGTCGCCAAAATTGCTACTTGTGGTTGATTGATTATAGGTGTTCCCATCAAGTTGCCAAAACCACCCACATTTGTTATAGTAAATGTTCCACCTTGTATATCATCAGGACTTAATTTATTTTGTCGAGCTCTGTTTGCTAAGTCATTTACTGCTTTTGTCAGGCCAAACAAATTTAATTGATCAGCATTGCGAATAACGGGAACTATTAAATTTCCTGTAGGAAGTGCTGCAGCCATTCCTATATTAATTGATTTGCGTTTAATAATTTGATTCCCATCAACCGATACATTAATCATGGGAAAATCTTTGATAGCTTTTGTAACTGCCTCAATAAAACAAGGAGTAAAAGTTATTTTTTCGCCTTCACGCTTTTCAAAAGCTGTCTTATGCTTTTCACGCCACATAACTAGGTTGGTCACATCGGCCTCCACAAAGCTAGTTACATGTGGGCTCGTTGCCAGACTCATCACCATGTGGTCGGCAATAAGTTTACGCATGCGGTCCATTTCTATAATTTCATCGCCGGGCATCAAAGCAATTTTCGAATTTGAGGTCTCGGTTTTAGCAGTAGGTATTTTTTGCTCAGCAGGTTGTGAAACTTGCGGACTAGCTTGTTTAGTGTCAGTTTGCGTAGTTTCAACTTTCACTTCAGGCGAAGCCGCGGCTGGTGTGGCAGCAGGAGCCGAAAGTTTGCGACCACCATTGATAAAGGCCATGATATCGCGTTTGGTTACACGACCCTCATTACCTGTGCCAGCAATCTGGTCCAATTCGCTCATCGATATATTTTCGCTGCGGGCTATGTTCAATACAAGCGGGCTATAGAAGCGATTTCCTTGTGCGGCTGCAACTGGTTTCACCGTTTGTGCGGCATGTTCCATCTGTTTTTCTATTACAGCTACTGGTTCGGGTGCTGGCTCTGGAGCAGCAGCAATCGGAGGAGGAGCGGTTTGCGTTGCACCTGCTTCAATACCAATAATAGCGATGGCCTGACCCACAGCCACCACATCGTTCTCATTATATAATTTTTTGAGCAACACCCCACCTTTGGGTGTGGGTACTTCGCTATCAACTTTATCGGTAGCTATTTCGAGCACACTTTCATCGGCAGCTATGGTATCGCCTTCGTTTTTAAGCCAACGGATTATGGTGGCCTCGGCTATGCTTTCGCCCATCTTGGGCATAATGAGTTGAAATTCTGACATGGTTTCTTATTAGGGTTTGCGTATTTGAGATACTGTGCAAAATTAAGGAATTTGCTTATTTAAGAAACAATAAGTTTTCCGCAGGGGGTAAACAGTGAAAATCAGAATTTTTTAATATTAAAATTATCGCAAAAATTCCGCTTGAAAACTCCCAAATAATATTATAGTTTTAATTCTGACTTATAATCAACTTTTGGCTCATCAAATAAATATAGCTCCAATTCTTTTTTATCATTAAACCCTCTTATTTTTTGTTTATATGTAGCAGCTATTGTATTGTTTTCTATTTCAAGTTTTCTATTTTTACTAATGGTTAAAAATTCTTCCTCTTTATCTATACCAAGAAATCTTCTATTAGCTAAATTAGCAGCAATGCCCGTTGTACTGCTGCCAGTAAATGGGTCTAATATCCATGCATCAGGTTTAGTTGAAGCAAGAATTAATCTCGTTAAAACAGATAATGGCTTTTGTGTTGGATGTTTGCCACACGATTTTTCCCAAGGAGCAATAGCAGGCAGTTTCCACACATCTTTCATTTGCTTATCGCCATTAAGTTGCTTCATCAATTCATAATTATAATAGTGCGGAACTTTTGCACTTTTGCGTGCCCATATAATTTGCTCTGTTGAGTGTGTAAAAAAACGACACGAAAAATTAGGTGGTGGGTTATTCTTCTCCCATGTTATTACATTCAATATTTTAAAACCTAGCTCCGTCAATATTTGCCCCACCGAAAATATATTATGCATGGTGCCACTAATCCATATAGTAGCATCGTCTTTCATTTTATCTCTAGCAAGCGAAAGCCATTCTCTGTTGAATACATTTATATAATCAAAACCCTGCGATTTGTCCCAATCTCCTTTATTTACACTTACTATTTTACCGCTCTGTATGGATAAACCATTGTTCGATAAAGAATAGGGAGGATCAGCAAATACCATATCAAACTTATGCTCAAACTTGGGCAAGAGTTTCATGATATCTCCGTGCAGAAGATAAAAGTTTTTGTCTTTGGATTTGAAAAAAGAATTCATATTTATTCTTCTAACATATCGGCCAAAAAATGCAATACCGAACCTAAATTATGTTTACCCTCAACAAAGCCATAAACTTCACACTCTTCTGGTATTAATAATGTTTCAATAGATATGTCTTTATCTTCTGAAACCAATCTTAAAGCGTCAACAAGCACTTTAATTTTATAGCCTCTATTTTTAATTAACCATTGATTAGTTTCTTCTTTTGTAGCGTTAGAATCTACAATAACCAATTTGTCCGAATTGTTTATTCCTACTATATTTTTCATGATGCAAATATACTTAGTTTTTAAAAAATGGTAACTACTCAGGTAGGTAAAACTCAATGGTGTCAAGGGCTTTCAATTCAAGTGGAAATGCAATGATATTTACAGAAGTGAGCATTTATAGGTATTCTTCAGAATATAGAATTTAGCAACATATTATCATAGTCAGACTTATCAAGGGTTTTGAATACGTGTTGTACCTGAGTAGTTACAAAAAATGATACTTAATGTATGTAGACTTATTGTAAACATTCCATCAACTTTGCCACGTGGAAAAAGATGCCACGTGGAAAAAGATATTCTAATAAAATTTGGAAGCAGGATTAGGGAATTACGTTTAGGTATGGAGTGGTTCCAAGAAACCCTTGCTGATAAAACTGGATTTCATAGAACTTATATTGGTATGATTGAACGAGGAGAAAGAAATTTATCCTTGAAAAATATCGAAATTTTTGCGAGTTCCTTTGGATTAACAATTTCCGATTTATTAAAATTCTAAAACATGGCAAAGGTACCTAACACAGTTGGAGGAGGAGCAAGAACTAATTTAAACGGACTTCAGTTTGAAGGAAGAACTGATTTAAGAGATGCAATACGACAACATCCAATTTATCAGTTAAATAAAAATGATGAAGTCGTTAAGTGCAATTTAGTGGTTGCTCAATATTTTGAAAAAAACGGACTATATAAAAAGCTGTTGGTACCTAAGGGTATAAACTATAAAACAGTATTAAGCAAAAAACTATAAAACAGTATTAAGCAAAAAACTATTACCCGATGGAGCATTATTAGTTGGAGATACGCTTTTTATAATTGAAAAAAAATACCAAGCAGGTGCTGGATCTGTTGATGAAAAGTTACAGACTTGCGATTTTAAAAAGAAACAATATCAAAAGCTATTTAATCCCATAGGTATAAATGTTGAATTTTATTATGTCTTAAACAGATGGTTTGAACAGGAATCTAATAGAGATGTTTTTGAATATATTAAAAGTGTTGGATGTAAATATTTCATTGAGATATTGCCTTTAGAGGAGATTGGATTGTAATATGAATATTGTAGATTTATCAAACCATCAATTTGCAAATAATCGAGATTTGTTTAGAAAGGAATTGATTAGTTTTTTTTGAATGAAACTCCTGGTACTGGCAAAAATGTAAACACCTCAAAATACCAGTATATTGTCAAAAGAATTAATGGGCATGAGTTATACTTAAGCCGGCCTGCACAATTTAATAATGGTTTTGACTTTACACTTAACGTATCAAATATAAATTTCAATGTTAGAGGTCTTAGGACTGCAACAAGACCCACACATCAAAATATTCTCGATGATTTGTTACCGAAGAAAACTGGGTATTTAGCCCTTTATACTAGTATGATGGCGGAAATAACTAACATCTATAATTGCCATTCTCCAATAACAGTAAGCTTTCCATTCATTATTGGCTATTCTTCTGAAATAATTCTGGAATGCATAAAATGGCTTTTTGCAGAGCAAGATGTTACATGCTGGAATTATTCAGGTAGGGCTATGTTTTATAACGCCATACTTGGTATTTAATTTTAAGACTCAGATCCTTTGGTGAAAGTTTTAAGCAAGAGATAAGAGTCTTTCTGTGTTATAATTTGTAATCAATAATTCATTCAACTCTCCTCTTTTATCAGCATTAGCATTTATACTTCTTCTTGCCCTCACTCTTGATATATTATAATCCACAAAAAGATCGTCAAAGAAATTATCGTCTTTATCTTTACCCTTTACATCAGAGTTGCTCAATATCCTCTTATGGCCTTTCAATTCTAATTTAGAGCAAAAATTCCTTAATCGTATTTGTTCCGCATCATTAAATTCATCTTTAGCGTAAGAATTAAAACTAGAAGTATTGCTCAATGGTTTGTATGGCGGGTCGAAATAGAAAATAGAATTTTTTGTGGCTTCAGGTAAGGTTTGTTCAAAATCTCCATTTAGTATTTCCACTTTTTGCAATACATTGCTTACCGCTAAAATATTTTCTTTATCGCATATAGTTGGGTTTATATATCTGCCCTTAGGCACATTAAATAAATTGCTCCTATTAACGCGGTATAGGCCGTTAAAACAGACCCTATTTAAAAATATAAAGAGTGCAGCTTGTGTGCTTTTTTCAGTTTGCCTAGTATTATATAATTCACGCTTACTATAATAGTATTCTTTTTCTTTTTCTTCATTACTTTTCAATCCATGATACTCTTTTTGTATTTGCTCTAAAACAGAAATGAGTTCTGTAGGTTTAGCGGAAATTACTTTATAGGTATTAATTAAATCAGCATTGATATCATTAATAACCGCCTTTTGCATTTTAGGGAAATTACTGAGCATCCAAAATAAAATTGCCCCACTTCCCACAAATGGCTCTATATAAGTAAATTTTTTATTTATTACTTCATGCGGTAATGAATTTTCAATCGATGAAATTAATTGGGTTTTGCCTCCAGCCCATTTTAAGAATGGTCTAGCTATTTTAGTCTGTAGTTTGCTTGAAGTTTCTTGAATATTCATAAGTATTCGCAAATCTAACATAAACACTCACACAGTACAATCCACAAACAATCGCCAAAAGTTAACAATGCTCTTCCTATGGTTCAAAATAAGCCACTTTATGAATTTCTAATTTCCATCAGACACCACTGCTTATTGACTCCACAATCAATCTTTCTCCTTCTTATTCCCAGCCACATACGCATCCAAATCCTCGGGTTCTATATGCACTATTTTATCGCCTTCCATCACTACTAAATCGCTGTTCATTATCTTCTTAAAAGCTATCAGTTTGTAAGAAACTAAGTCCATGCCTTCAATAATTTTAGTCATCTCAGTGCTTCTCTCACTTTTCATATATATAATCTAGTATTATTATACTCTTACGCTTTGGAAAATTCCAAACTTTGCAAAGGGTTTTCGGCGAAACTATTCCCCAAAAACCTCTTTCAACTTATCATGCAATGCTTGTCCCCGCATATTTTTGGCAATGATTCTACCATCTTTATCAAGTAATACATTAAAAGGTATCATCGATATCTCGAACTTGGTAGCAAGCGATGCCTGCTCTACTAATTCGCACACTTGAGGCCATTTCAAATCATCAGACAATACGGCTGTTTTCCAAGGGTTTTTTTTAGCATCGAGAGAAACACCTAATATTTCAAATTCCTTTTTCTGATATTTACTATATGCTGCCACCAAATTGGTATTCTCTTGGCGACAAGGTGCACACCATGATGCCCAAAAATCGACCAATATATATTTGCCTTTAAAGTCGCTCAATGATATAGGTTTGCCTTTGAGATTATTGAGCGTAAAATTTTCCAAATACCTGCCTACCGCAGTAGGACTTTGACTTCTCTCATTCAAAAATCCATGAATGGCGTTTATCAAAGGCATTGTATTGTATTGATCAAAATATTTCTTGTCAAAATCATAATAAAACAATTCATACTTATCAATGAGTAAAGGCAATTGTTCTATATTGTCATCATACACTGTCCCATTTCCCATTAAGTACAGGGCCGAAAATACTGATCCCGCAGAGACTTCTCGCTGCATGATAATTTTTTGAAGTGCTATTGCTCTGTTATTAAAAGAACCGTTCAGCGTTTTGTACGATTCTATATTCTTCACCACAAAATATTGTATATCTTCGTTGTTTTTATCACCTGATACTGTATAAGGAATTTCAGTATTGTTAAGATCAATTATTAGAATAATGTTTGTGGCTATTGCACTGCCCACAAAAACAGGAATGGGGTCATTCGCATTATTAAATTTAATAAAATAAAAATGGGCTTGGGCTGTTTTAGTTTGGCCATTAAATGTAAATTCGCCCTGTGCATTAATACTGGTGGTATCTATTTTGTTATTACCTTCAAAAGTTATTTCAATAAGCTCTAATTTTCCAATATTATCATAAGAAGTAAATTTACCTTTTATTTCATAGGTACTATGTGCAACAACATTTGAAGTAAGTATAATAATACCCAATAAGATTAATATATATTGTTTTTTTATCATAGAATACTTAATTCAATAATTGTATAGTTTCTACTTTTACCTTTTGGAAAATTCTAAACTTTCCAAAAGGTATTATATAATTACTCCCCCATTACCTCTTTCAACTTCTCTTCTAATGCTTCGCCTCTGAGATTCTTGGCTATTATTTTTCCATTTTTATCTACCAGTACACTAAAAGGGATCGAGCTCACATTGAATTTGCGGGCTATGTCAGCATCCCAGGCTTTCATCTCGCACACATGTGCCCAGTCGAGCCCATCAGCTTTAATAGCGGCCACCCACTTGGTTTTATCCGTGTCGAGTGATACACCCAGTATCTCAAAACCTTTATTATGGTATTTGCTATATGCTTTTAATACATTCGGATTCTCGGCACGGCACGGTCTGCACCACGATGCCCAAAAATCGACCAAAACATATTTGCCCCTAAAATCTTTCAATGATATCACTTTGCCATCGGGATTATTCAAAGTAAAATTTTCCATTTCGGTGCCAATAGCCGTGGAACTTTGTGCTTTCACAAATTTATGGATTCGGGCAAATGAAGGCTCGTTGCCAAAACGCCCGAAATGTTTTCTATCTATATCTACATAAAATATTTCAAACTCTTTTAAATACGATTCCAATATCGCCATGGTTTGTTGTTGGTCTTGCCCGGGAGGAGGCACCAGATATAAAGCACAGAACAATGCACCTGCACTAGGATCGCGGTCGCTAACTAATTTTTGAAGTTTTTTTGCACGCTCTTCAAATAATTGCTGCATGGTAGTTTCATAAGTTGCTTTAAGTGAATCGGACATCGCACCACTGCGGAAGTTCTTGGCCGTTTCAGAAATTTCTTTATAGGATTCGTTATTCCTTAAAAAGAAATACTGCAATTCCTCATTGTTTTTATCACCTTTAATGGTGTACGGAATTTCTTTATTTTCAACATCAATAATTAATTCAACATGGGTAACGGAATCTAAATATACAGGGATATTGGTAGATGAGTTATTATACCTGATTATGTAAAAATGAGGGGTGCCACCATTGCCTTTAAAATTGAACAGGCCATACTCGTCAATCTGAGTGCTGTCGATGGTTTTCACACCTTCGAAAGATACTTCTGTGAGTTCTACTTTATTAATACCTTTAAAGGTTTTGAAACGGCCTTTCAACTCATAGCCTTTTTTCTTTTGTGCGTCAGTATCATCATTGCTCGAAGAACATGCAACAATGGCAAAGTTCAAAATTAAAGATGCTGCTATTATATATTTTTTCATAAATTTATTGTTCATTATTTTCTTCAAATATTATATGGTATTTTTCAAGTTCGCTAAGGATGGGCAAATATAATTCTTTTTGGGTAGGAATTATAACGCCCCTTGCAGCTATTTTGTTTCTAAGTATCAATTTGGCCGCCAAACCCAAGGGTAATCCTACCGTTTGAGCCATTGCCGTATGGAGTTGGTCTTTACCTTTCACTATTAATGTGGAAGTACTTTTCCGCTTTCTCCCTTGGTGTTCGTATTCAAAAATATGGTGCATCACAATCATGTCCAGTTCTTGTGGTTCCAATCGCCATTTCCGTGCCAATAAATTTTGAATTATTTGTGCAGGTGTATGCAAACCATTCGGAATAAGTTCTTCGCTATATAAACCCAACCATTGTATATTTTGTTCGATGCGGCGGATAGTTTCTTGGTTGATAGAAATTGATTTTATATAATCATTTATACTATTATATCCTTTGGGCAAATAACTTTCAACCCAGTTTTTATAACTCAAACTATTGCAATCAACTTTATAGGAATCATCTGTGAGCCCCAGCGAAACCAATACATTCCAGCCTTCGCAAAATGGAGGAATGCGTAAGGTGCCACGCAAAACTTCTGTAGCACTTTGCAGTTGATAAGGTATTATATAGTTCAGTGAATCACGATTGGCATAGGCTTCATATATTCCTTTTTCGCCCAAATCTATGGTTTCCAATTCGCTAAAAATGCGTTGCGGAGTTATATAATGTATCTTTCCATTTTTTAGAAATTGTGCGGTAGCTTGTCCCGCCAAAATAACATTGCGGGGATTCCAAGTGAACTTATAATGCCACGGATTATTATCAAATTCAGGGGCAACCAATCCGCCGCAATAAGAACGAAAGGACGTAATTTCACCACCGCGTTCTCGTATTTCATCCATCACTTTCATTGCCGATAAATGATCGATGCCAGGGTCTAATCCGCATTCGTTCAATAATATAATATCTTTTTTTACCGCTTCCTCGTGCAAGTCTTGCATAAATGGCGACACATAAGAAGCGGTAACCAAATGTTTGCCCAACTTCACACAATCAACTGCTGCCAATGGGTGCAACATGGGTGGCAATAACGAAATAACTATATCACATGCAGCAATTTCTTCCGCTCTTTGTTTTTCATTTTGTATATCAAATTGTATAGGGCGGGCATTGGGATGGTTATGGCATTTGCTTGTAGCCATCGCAATATCCATATCGCCCACCGTAACTTGCCAGCCCTGTTCGCTGCTTTGCTCCAGCAAATAATCAATGAGTGATGCGGATGATAGGCCTGCTCCTATGACGAGTATTTTTTTCATTCTTGGTGCAAAGGTAAGTTGGGATTCAGGATTCGGGATTTTGGTTCCGATAGCTATCGGGATAGGGCCATACGGCTGATTATTGCGAATTCAATGCTGAGCGGTTCCGCTAGCTATCGGAACAAAGCATGGTTATTGTAGTAGGATTCTGCCCGTGGTTGAGTCCGATAGCTATCGGGATTATGACTAGCCACGCCCAACAGTAAATTAAAAAAACTGTATATTTCTGTTTTCTGAATATATTTGTGGTGCTTAGTTTAAAAGCGTTAAACAAATTTATATGCTGAAAAAATTTACATTTATCCTATTCTGTTTTGCGATTGTTGTGAATTGTGAAGGGCAGGATTTTAAGGAGTATAAAGGAACTTGGCTATTACTTGGTCATGAAAGTGACTATACAAAACTCATTAATATATGCTGCAAGGACTATTACAAATCTCTTATTTATAAATATGATAGTAATGAAAACAAGATTGTAGGTTTTGAAGGAACAGCTCACAGGTACACAGCTAGAGGTAAGAAACCCATAAAAATTGGAAATAATAATTCTTACGACACCTTATTATTAGCAGGGCCAAACATTACACTTACAGATCCTGAAAATTATTCTCATACCTACAAAAGAATTGATCAGAAAATATATGACTCGATAACAAATTTAATAACTCCTCAACCTAGATTACCAGCTAGTAGCAGTTTTATATTTACAAACTCCTTAAATAAAAATAAAAAAATAATTTATACAATAAAGAACAATTATGCCTCGTTTGCATTTTATGACACCTTGAATTCAATCCCAGTTATTAGTAGTTATCAAGGTAGTATTAATGACTTGATTCCGAATATATATCAATGAGGTTTTCTGAGACCACTATCACGAATAAAATACCAAATGATTTCGATTTTAAATATAATTCTCATTACTATGGTATTTACTATGATTCGAGCATTCAACTAAAAATAAAAGATTTACAATATTGTATTTTACATACTGAAAACACACAATCGTGGGGTAATTTTTTAATCGGTACAGGTTTATTCACCTCCCTTGTTTTAGCACCCTTAGTTAGCATCAATTATCATAATGCCAATTTTAATTCCAAACGCTACTATCATTGGGCTTTAGCAGGCCTCACCGCAGCGGGCGTTGGCCTTACTTTAAATTTAACACATTAAAACAAGGCGAGACTCCTGCAAAAAAATAAATGGACGGTGAAGTATTATAAACAGTAAATATAATACTTAATACCAATTCTTAAACTAAAATAGTTCTCCGCCTGTGGCGGATTTGGTTTGTAGAATGGTAATGCCGAACTACATCCCGAAAGCCCCGCTTAATCC
>JAWXAU010000142.1 GCA_034439655.1 Bacteroidota bacterium
GAAAATACATAATGGTAAGTTGGCGGATTTAGCTCCAACAATTCTGCATTTGATGCATTTGCCACAGCCTGGTGAAATGACGGGGAGAAGCTTGGTGGAAGTATAATAAGTTATTGAGATTTTATTTCAATACTTTATACAACCAAGTTTTATCTCCCTGCTTAATAGAGACTGACTCAATCACAGAATAATTCTCATCAATACTTTTCCAAATGCCTTCACTCTTTTCACTTATATACATACCAATTAAAAATACACCATTGGGTGACAAATAGGGATGATACTTTTTTAATAACTGCATGGGATTTTTACTATAGTACAATACCTCATTCATGATGATATAATTGAACGAATTTATAGTTGGTTGGTAGTTTTCCATATCGGCAGCCGCAAATTTAGTATTGGCAATTTCTGGCGTTTTATTTATTGCAATTTCCGAAATATCAATTCCTTCATAATAGGTATACTGATCAGTTGGTATTATATTAAAGAATATGCCTTCGCCACAACCAATTTCCAAAATATTTCCCTTCCATCCATATTTAATTATCAAATCTCTAGCTATATATATTCGCTGTAGCTCATCCTCCGATTTTAAGCCTTCCCAATTGCCTTTGGCGTACTGATAATCCCAACGATCCTTATCTATTCGGAAAATTTTTCGTTTGATAAATGATCGTATTTTTTGCATCTCTGAAAATATTATATAAAAAGCACGGTATTCTTTACTGCGGCATTGGTAGGTTATAAAACCAACTTAAAAGATTTATTTGAATTTCTCGATTGGATGCTCAATATATAAAAACCGCTATATAAATTTCTGTCCAAAGCAATTTGATGCGTTTTTATAGTATTGTTATATATCAGTTTGCCAGCAATATCATATAGACTATAACTTATTGATTCTATATTTCCCATGTTTACAATAACAAAATCTTGCAAATTTTGTATAGTAATTTCCCATAGATTATTTCCCAAAGTTATATTGTTATTCAATCTCACTTCAAATTTTCCACTATCGTTTAGCGAATTATTATAATAGTATTTATAAGTATAAAAACCATTGAGGACAGGTCGGTATATATAGCTGAACCAGTAGTAATACCAGTAGTCTTGCGTATTATGCCCAAAAGAATAAGTATAATACAACTTTCCTTGAGGGTCGTACCAATCAGTACGGCTACTATCGCCAGGGTGCACTCCTTTTTGCAGAGCCCAGTGACAAACAATCGAATCATTGATGCCATAGATATACTTATTAACGGGCCGTTCTCTTAATATATCTATTGTGGGTACAATATTAACAAGACCTGTTTCTATAATACCATGAACGGTGTCATAAACGGGTTGAGATTTCCATAAACCACCCAAAGTTTGGCAATTACCTGCAAAAGGATCTATCAAAGAAGCACTATCATACCATACTTCGAAATGTACGTGTGGATCGGTGGAATTGCCTGAGCTGCCCACCAAAGCAATCACTTGCCCTTGCTTTATATTATCTCCCTTTTTTACTTTAAACGATTTGGTTTTGAGGTGTGCATAATAAGTAAAATATTTGCCACTGTGTTTGATACATATATAATTCCCAAATCCCAAACTATTCCCTGTTTTATTCCTATCATAAAAAGTATCCACCACCGCAACTACAATACCTGCTTCGGCTGCCAGCACATTTACGCCGCTATCCATTTGTCTGAAACTTCGCAATACAAAATCTGTCCCCATGTGGCCATCATAGCTTTTGGAACCACAGTTAAAATCTTTAAATTGACCTACAGACAAATTTTGGTCGACGTGGTTCACTATATAAAAATCTGTGCCTAAAGTGCCCTGTACAGGCAGGGTGAAACTGGGCAATTGTCCAAAAATATGGGCAATTGGAAATGCAACTGTGAAAAATAGTATGGTGGTTTTTAGCTTCATATCCTTTAAATTTGTAGTGCAAATTAATACTATATAATTAAATTCGATGAACAAAATATTTTATTTACTTTTATCTGTTTCTGTTTCAGTAGGATTATATGCCCAAACACCCAATTGGGCTGAAAACGTAGCACCTATTTTATATAATAATTGTACCTCGTGTCACCATAGCGGAGGGCTTGCCCCATTTAGCTTGATGGACTATCAGGATGCTGCAAACTATTCAAGCTCTATTAAAAGCGATGTAACTACTCGCAAAATGCCACCGTGGCCTGCCGACTATAAATATACGCAACTTGCCCACCAGCGTGTATTGAGCAATGCAGATATTAAAACGATACAAGATTGGGTGTCTGCCGGAACGCCACAAGGTGATATAGCGAAAGCACCTACAAAGCCTACTTATAATGGCAATAGTTTAATTACCAATCCCGATTTAACCGTTACCATACCATCATATACTTTACAATCAAGTATTGATGAATACCGTTGCTTTCCAGTGCAAAGCAAGTTGACAAAAGATATGTATATCACCGAAATAGAGGTATTACCAGGCAACGGAAAAGTGGTACACCATGTTTTGGTATTCCGCGACCAGTCTAATATACCTTTCAATTTGGATGCAGCAGATACATCGGCTGGTTATTTAAATTTCGGGGGAACTGGCTCTAGTACCAGTGAAATGATTGGTGCATGGGTTCCTGGCCAAGGATTAATTTCTTACCCAAAAGGTCTTGGAATAAAATTACCTGCGGGTTCTAATATTATATTACAAATACATTATCCAGGTGGATTAGCAGGTGAGCAAGACCAAACCAAAGTGAAATTTAAATTGACTGCGGCAGGAAATGTTCGCGATTTATATATTTCACCATTACTTAACCATAGCACAAGTCTTATCAATGGCCCATTATATATACCTGCAAATACGACTAAAACTTTTAAAGCAAAATATATAACAGGCTTGGATGCATCCATTTTGGGTGTAGGGCCACACATGCATTTAATTGGTAAAAAAATAACTGTATATGGAATTTTGCCCACAAAGGATACCCTCAAAATGATAAATATTGATGATTGGGATTTTCATTGGCAAGGTTTTTATCAGTTCAAAAAAGTTTTAAAATTGCCCAAAGGAACTACTTTATATGCCGATAGTTATTATGACAATACCACCAATAATCCCAACAATCCAAGCAGTCCTCCTAAGGCTGTATCCTTGGGCGAAGCCACTACCGATGAGATGATGTTGGTGTATTTTACTTTTATGGGTTACCAAAAAGGGGATGAAAATATTGTAATTGATAGTACCTCTGATTTTACTGGAGTAAATGGTTATTTGTTAGAAAGTGGTAGCGATAAAATTTCCATTTATCCAAATCCTGCAAGCAATTATATACATATTAATGCCAAAGATATACCTATTGGAAATTATCAAATACAAGTATATGATATCGCTGGCAAATGTGTAATAGATGAAAAACGTAGTCTCAACAATATCAATACTTTCAGCCTAAGTACAGAAATGCTCAATAATGGCAACTATATGCTTAAACTTAGCAACGACCAACAGGTGTTTTTGCAAAAATTTGGGGTGAACAGATAATACAAATTGTATATGAACACATATATAAAGTATAAATTCTTATTCCTATTTGCTATTATAAGTTTTACTACATCGGCACAAACACATATAACAACAATCGAAAAAAAACTGCTCGATTCTGTATCATTAAGAATATCTCTTAAGACTGTTATACTGATGGAAACGGATACTTTTATCTTATTCACCCCAAGTAAATATTTTATTGAACCTTTTGAACTTTGGGTAAAAGAACATCCCGAACTTATAGATGACAAACGACTATGTAATGCTATAAAAAACGACACAGCCAAACGTTTGGTCAAGGCTCATAAGATAGCAGATGAATACAATTTGACAAAAAGAATGAACCCGCAAATAGCACGATGTTTAAAAATTGGCCGTTGCCTTATATATAATAAAATAACCCAACGCCTCGAAATGAAAATAACAATGGAAGATTATTTGGTGGAGGACCATGGAGAGGTGAGATATATAGTGAATGGGTCGTTTTTGTTTAAAGTGTTCGATTAATTCTCCACTTCCTCATAATTAAGTGCGTCAAAGAAAAAATTACCTTAAACAAATACAAATTTAGTTTTTTTGTCCTACATTCGCTGCCAAAATAAAACAAAAGTATGTCAAAAAAAATCACCTGGCCTGAGGCACAACTTTGCATCCAGGACTACCTAGCCAATGTTACCACTCCCATTCAAGATAATCTAAGCAATACCATTAAAGGTTATCGTATAGATGCTAACCATGTCCTTGACATTTTGGGTGTAGTAGGAGTACCCAAAGTGAAAGATATCTTTATCGTATTTGGTGTGAGCCCGCTTGATCTTTCTTCAACAGGGCATAAAACGATCACCACAATTGTAACAGGTATCGACGCACTCGATAATATTACTACCAATAAAGTGTACGATATGTGTATCCCCTGTCCTACTGGCTGCCCCAAGGGGTTTTAGGGCTAAGGTTTGTTACTTAATTACCAGATATATCTTATACTGCTCTATATAGGGGCAATATATGGTTTTGTATATTATAAAAAATATACCTTTGCAGCCAAACTTGTAGTTTTTTATCTTGCTATTACAGCGGTGATTGAAACAATAAGTTATATATTATCTATTAAAATGTCGAATGGTTATACCTCTCCTTACCATTTACAATGTATTATACAATTTGCGTTATTATCAGGGGTTTATTATTATTATTTAAAAAGTCATTCTCTATATAAAAAATACTTCTATCCTGCAATTATTTTGTACGCTTTATTCTGTATATACAATTCGATATTTCTGCAATCTATATATGAAATACCTTCTAATGCGGCAGTAGTATGTTGTATATTAATGTTGGTTCAGATATTTATATTATATAGTAAACTGCTCCAAAATCCGCTAGTGGAAAGCGTAATACATTTACCCATTTTTTGGTTCAATACTGGGCACTTTATTTTTTGCGGTGGCACACTTTTTATCTGGTCTTTCTACCACTATTTCATGGGCTTGAGCCATTTCCCACCTTTTATATTAATTGCTTTATGGGCAGTGAATATGGTATTTTATATATGTTTGATTTTATACTTAGTATTTGAGAAGAAAAATACTGTGTCTAGGCTTTGATTAATTATCATACCCCAACACCGGACTCAACCATTTTTCAATAGTTTCAACAGGGAGATTTTTGCGTACTGCATAATCTTCAATTTGGTCTTTATATATTTTCCCCAATCCAAAATATTTGCTATCGGGATTGCCAAAATAGAAACCAGAAACGGAGCTTGCGGGGAACATCGCAAAGCTTTCGGTGAGTTCAATTCCTGTATGTTTTTCAGCTTCTAGTAAATCAAACAACAGACGTTTTTCTGTATGATCAGGGCAAGCGGGATAGCCTGGTGCTGGGCGGATTCCATCATATCCTTCATGTATAATTTCATCATTTGTTAAGTTTTCATCGGCAGCATAACCCCATAAATCGGTACGCACAATTTCATGCATTTTTTCTGCAAATGCTTCTGCCAATCTATCAGCCAAAGCTTTCACCATTATACTATTATAATCATCATGGTCGGCATCATATTTATGTACCAATGCATCTGTTCCAATTCCTGCGGTTACTGCAAATCCACCTATATAATCTGTTTTGCCTGTGGATATAGGAGCAACAAAATCTGCCAATGATATGTTAGGCACTCCGCCACCCTTTTGCCCTTGCTGGCGTAGGAAGTGGAAAGTTGGTCCATTGTTTAGTTTTACATCATCGCCCTCTGCATTCGCTTCAAATAATCCTGCAATACCTTTTGCTTTTAATAATTTATTTTGTATAATATCATCTAATAATCTGTTGGCATCATCAAATAATTTTTTAGCTTCAACACCTACATAAGCATCATTAAATATATTCGGATATCTTCCCTTCAATTCCCAAGTACTAAAGAAAGGTGTCCAATCAATACGTTCACGCAATAAATTCAAATCAAAATCGTCATATACTGTTATGCCTAATTTCTTTGGTTTAACAGGCTGGTAACTATTCCAATTTATCATAAACTTATTACTCCTCGCTTGCGAAATACTTATATAGTTTTTATCTTGTTGACGATTGGCATGGTCAACACGCATCTTCGCATATTCAGTTTTTGTTTGAGTAAAATATTTGTCTTTTGTATCAGGTCCCAGTAAATTTCCAGCAACAGGAACACTACGACTGGCGTCGAGTACATGCACAACGGGGCCACTATAATGCGGGTCAACTTTTACTGCAGCATGTATACGCGAAGTAGTTGCACCACCTATCAGCAATGGTATTTTAAATCCTTCACGCTCCATTTCCTTTGCTACGTGAACCATCTCATCCAACGACGGAGTTATCAACCCACTTAAACCTATAATGTCTGCATTTACTTCTCTGGCTTTTGCCAATATTTTATCGCAAGGAACCATAACACCCATGTCAATAATTTCGTAATTATTACAGGCCAATACAACTCCTACTATATTTTTTCCGATATCATGCACATCACCTTTTACGGTAGCCATCAATATCCTTCCTTGTGCAGTTGTATCGCCCGATGCTTCCTTCTCTGCATCTATATAAGGTGTTAAAACGGCAACCGCTTTTTTCATCACCCTTGCACTTTTTACTACCTGAGGCAAAAACATTTTTCCGCTGCCAAATAAATCACCTACGATATTCATCCCATCCATCAGCGGGCCTTCAATCACATCAAGGGGTCTGGGGTATTTTTGACGGGCTTCTTCAGTATCGGCTTCTACATATTCTATAATACCTTTTACTAAGGCATGACTCAATCTTTTTTCTACAGGATCATTTCTCCAGGCTTCATCTTTTTCTATTTCTTTTCCGCCACCTTTAATTTTCTCGGCTGCTGCTACCAATTTTTCCGTAGCTTCTGCATTGCGATTTAACAATACATCTTCCACCATCACCAACAAATCTTTGTCTATCTCATCATATACTTCTATCATACCTGCATTTACGATTCCCATATCCATGCCTGCTTTAATAGCATGATATAAAAATGCAGCATGCATTGCTTCACGTACCTTATCATTTCCTCTAAAAGAAAAAGATATATTACTCACACCACCGCTAACCTTTGCGTAGGGCAGGTTTTCCTTAATCCACTTTGTGGCATTTATAAAATCAACCGCATAATTATTATGTTCTTCTAATCCTGTGGCTACGGTTAATATATTCGGATCGAATATAATATCTTGTGCAGGAAATTTTACTACTTTGGTTAATATATCATAACTGCGTTTACATATCGCAATTCGTTTTTCAAAATCGTCTGCTTGTCCGTTTTCATCAAAGGCCATCACCACCGTTGCAGCTCCATATAGTTTTATTTTTTTTGCACGTTCAATAAATTTCGCTTCTCCATCTTTCAATGATATAGAATTCACAATTCCTTTTCCCTGCACACATTTCAAACCTGCTTCTATAATTTCCCACTTCGATGAATCGATCATCACAGGTACTTTTGATATATCGGGTTCGGCAGCTATCAAGTGCAAAAATTTGGTCATGGCAGCTATACCATCCAACATGCCTTCGTCCATATTAATATCAATAACCTGAGCTCCATTTTCTACTTGTTGGCGGGCTACAGAAAGTGCAGAATCATAATCACCATTTAATATCATACGGGCAAATGCACGAGAGCCTGTAATATTGGTACGCTCACCTATATTAATAAAGTTTGTTTCGGGCGTAACCGTAAGCGGCTCTAGTCCTGACAGGCGAAGGTAGGGATTAATTGTAGTTTGCATATTATATAGTTATGTTTGAAAACTTTTGTGAGTGTTGTAATATATAGTTTTTGAAATTATCGGTACATAATTTCGTATTCCTTGAATTAATAAAATCAAAGTTAATTTTTAAAGTTTGATTTATGTAATGGGTATCTGTTTGTAGATAGTTTGAACCGTTATCATTCATATATATAATAGCGTCGGCAACCTTGTGCTTCTCTTTCTCATTCACGCCCAAAAGCCAGTTATGGTTGAGTACTTCGCAGAATTGCAATTGTTCAGCATCTATTATAGAACCTGTAGTATTATTATAATGATCGCACATTTGTGCAAATAAATCTTTGAGTGAAACATATAAGTTTGTCTTTACATTCCAATCACGGCCTACTATTTTTTTTGCTTGTTCGATATATAATAACAAATAAAATCCAGAATCTGAAAAAGTACAATATACAATGTTCACACTCCTATCCAGTATGGCTTTGAATGATTTGATGAAATGGTCGTAGTCGGTATTTTCCAAAAATAATTTCTCTTCGTTAGTATAATATAATAGTATCCAGTCGTGGTCGTTTATTGTCATATATTAGTAAACCAAATGAGGTACTTCACGCGGTGCAATATTGGCAACCACATCGGCTATAGCTTTTATATGTGCAGGCGTGGTACCGCAGCATCCGCCAACGATATTGAGGAAACCACTTTCGGCAAAATCTTTTACAAGAGCAGCCATGTGTGCAGGACTTTCATCATACTCACCAAACTCATTGGGCAAGCCAGCATTGGGGTGACAGCTTACATAGCAAGTAGCGATACGCGACAATTCTTCTATATAAGGACGCATTTCTTTTGCACCCAAGGCACAGTTCAAACCTACGCTGAACAAGCCCGCATGTGATATTGAATTATAAAATGCTTCGGTAGTTTGTCCACTTAAGGTACGACCCGATGCATCGGTAATAGTTCCAGAAACCATAATAGGATAATGTTTTCCTATGGTATCAAAATATTGGTTGCAAGCAAACAGAGCTGCTTTGCAATTGAGTGTATCAAATACAGTTTCTACCAATAACAAATCAGAACCGCCGTCAATCAATCCGCGAATTTGCTCGGTATAGGCAGTTACCAATTCATCGAATGTTATAGCACGATAACCAGGGTCATTTACATCGGGCGAAAGCGTTGCTGTTTTATTAGTTGGACCAATTGAACCTGCTACAAATCTGGGCTTATCGGGAGTGAGTGCATTATACTTTTCGCAGGCAGCTTTGGCAGCTTTTGCCCCTGCAAAATTGAGCTCATATACCAAATCTTCCATGTGGTAATCGGCCATACTTATATAAGTACCGTTGAAAGTATTTGTTTCTATAATATCAACGCCACACGCTAAATATTCTTCATGAATTTCTTGTATAATTTGTGGCTGTGTTAGCACCAGCAAATCGTTGTTTCCCTTAAGCGAATGCGGAAAATCTTTGAATCGTTCGCCACGATATTGTTCTTCGGTGAGTTTGTATCTTTGAATCATGGTGCCCATGGCTCCATCCAAAATCATGATACGTTTTGCTAAAATTTCTTTTAATATTTCCATCTTTGTTCTGATATTAATTTATCCGGAAAGATGGGCGGTAGTTGAATTTACGCTCTCTTATCTTTTCCTAATACCAATAACTATCGGTATTAAGATAGGAATTAGCACCCTGTTATGTGGGTTGCCAAGACATCTTCGGGCCTATTCCCTCCGTCTTTCTGGATAAGTGCTGCAAATATAGGTCAAAAAAATATTTTGTCTAGATTTTTTTCCAAGGCGTATGATATGCATGGCGAAACGTAAAACTATCAAGGGGCATTTATTTTATTAAATATTGTATTTGGGCGTGCCGCCGAAGCGGCGTCGGGCTATACGCTGCAAGTCCTCGTTCGCCCGATAGCTATCGGCCCCTCACTGTGGCCTGCCGGCGGCAGGTCCGCTTCTATCCCTCACGCGGCTTACGCATCCTTTTTTGTCCTTCTCACCCATGTCACCTTGAGTTTATCGAAGGGTTATCGGAAGACAATTAAATGGAAAAACAAAAATCCCAGCTCCATTTCTGAAAGTGGGATTTTTAAAATAAAGATTCGGAATTGTAGATTCAGGAGTTGGGAATGCGTGATATATAATTGGTTTGTTAAGGCAATAATTTATATATAACATTCCAATTCAAAATATGCTTATTCTTCTATTTCATATTCATTCATACTCACGCCCAAAATTAGCCATAAAACAAAGGATCCTGCGATAATACCAAATGCGGTAAGCGGGAACCAAAACGATATTGCAAACGCAAACACATATAAGAAAAATCCATATAATACATATTTATTACTAGTTCTAATTTTATCCATATCCACACTTGTTTTATATAATGGCATTGCTGTTTTTATTATCACTAGCCAAGAAAAATTATTAAGTAAGGAAATCATACAATAGAAACTGATGGCGGGTTGTGCATAATCGGTATGGATATACTCACCAACAGCAGCCGTAGGAAAAGGTAAAATAGCAATGGACAACAACAAAAGTCCATTTGCATAGGTAAACTTGGGCGAGGTTTTATCTATTAATTTTGTAGCATGATTATGATTTACCCAAGAAATAAGAATCGTTATAAAACTTATTAAGAAGGCAAGCCAAGAAGCCCATTGATGTATAAACGCTTTTAGTAAATCCTCTTTAGAATGAATGAGATGTTCTGCCGGAACTTTAATTTCGATAATAAGCAAAGTGGCGGCAATAGCAAAAACGCCATCGCTAAAAGCTTCCAAACGGGCATTGGGGTTGTGGGTTGACATTGATATATATTTTTCGATTATTTTATTATACAAATGGTCTTTACTATTTTTTAACATTGCAAACCATTCGCTAATTTAATACAGGCAGCAAACATAAACCTAAAAAATATATTTTCAATTATGTTGCAAAAAAAATCCCAGCTCCATTTCCGAAACTGGGATTTTTATGTTTTTATAATTCCCATGAATGAATTCATGGGCTGATGGTTTTATACCAATTCTTAAACTAAAATAGTTCTCCGCCTGTGGCGGATTTAGTTTTTAGAATGGTAATACCGAACTACAATATGTTTAGTCCCTTTCTTTTGGACTATTATATATTGAGTGTCGGTATTATTGCTTCACAAATTTATAAGGAACCACCATTCCGTCTTTCGTTCTAATCTGCATAATATACAATCCTGCATCCAACGATGAAACATTAATTGCATTTTCTAATTTGTTGATTTCCAAAACACGTTTGCCCGTGATATCTGTTATATAAATATTCGAAATAATATTATTTGATTTTATATATATAATATCATTTGCTGGATTGGGCCAAAACTCAATACCTGATTGAGCATCAATTCTCTTGATTGCAGTTAAGGATGCACTCACATACTTCTTGTTCACCTCAATAAATACAGTATTGGCTGATGGGTTGCCGGCATTGATTGTTACTTGTATATCATTTGATTTTTTACCGGGAATTTCAGGATGTATATAATAAGTACCATAAGCAATATTTTGGAATTTAAAATCACCATTTGCATCACTATAAGTATAGGCCACTGAATTTTTATTTACATCCATCAAATTAATCTGTACTTGGTTTACGGGGTCACCCACTGAACCTGTTTTATTGGCACCTTGGCTGGTTTTGCCACCAATGAATCCGGGCCCGCCTGCAAAATTTCCCGCTAGCAAATTGATATTTATATTATAATAGTCGGTATCAACTTGCAATTGAGTGGCACTATCCCAATTGAGTTTATTAATATAATAAGTTGGCATATAATTACTGCTACCTCCATTGGCATTATATAATGCAGCTTTAATTAAATAGTAACCTTTGTTTAATTTGAAATAATAATAACCTCCGCTATCTGTCATAGTTGAATCAACACCCGTAAGTGTTCCCGCTGCCGAATCATAATTAATAGCCCATACCATCGCAGGATATGCATAAGTATTGCCCGCAGAAATTTGCCCAGCTATATAATAGCGACCATTGTTATTACCACTTCCTCCTATTTGTACATAAGCAGAATAAGAGCTACTGCACGATGAATCAGCAATTGCAAGTGTAACATAATAATATCCTACTACTGCATATATATGTGTTGGGTTTTGTTGTGTTGAATTGCTTCCATCTCCAAAATCCCAAGTATAATTTACAGTACCTGAAGTGCCTTTTATAAAGGTAGTAAAATTAGCTGTATCTCCATAGATAGAATCTGTAAAATATACACTACAATTTCCGCCGCCATTGGGGTTACTATATAATGAATCACAGTAAGTATCAGTGCAACCACTATCCTTTACAGTTAAGCAAACATAGGCATTTCCTGTAAAATTGTATGCATGCGAAGGTGATTGCTGTGTAGAAGAAGTTCCGTCGCCAAAATCCCAAAAATAACTACTATAGGTTCCGCCGTTTGCATTAAAAGGGCCATTGAAATAGTAGGTAGTATTTTGTCCATAAAATTTATATAATGCCGAGCAAGTACCATTTCCATTCCCGCCATGTGTTACAGAAATATTCTGGCAGAGAGAATCACTGCATCCTCCTATACTGTCTTTCATATATAAACACACGGTATAATTTCCAGATGCAGCATAATAATGGCTCGGATGCTCCACAGTTGAATTGCTCGTGTCGCCGAAATCCCAAAAGTAGCTTGCAGTTCCTGATATAGAAGTACTCGAATTGTAGAAATAGGTAGCCGTGCCGCTTGTATAATCTTTGAACAGAGTTTGACAACGCGGTGCAGCAATCACAATAGAATCGCAAATTGTATCGGCACAATTTGCAGAAGTTACCCCATGACATATAAAATAAGTTCCATAATTGGAATAAGAATGTGTAACATACTGACCTGTGGATGTAGTGCCATCACCGAAGCTCCAATAGTAAGTAGGATTAGCTTGGTTCACAAAAGAGGAATCATAGAAAGCTATTGTCTTTCCATTTTGGTTGTATATGTAGCTGGCTTTGCATTGTGCATTCACATTGCTGTAAGCAGCCAAGAGTAATAGAACTGTAATTAGTAAATTTTTCATTTTATAATATTTATTTTTTATTGTTACCGTCATTCTGAGCGATGCTTCGAGCGAAGAATCTGCTAATAGCGTCCACGAATTCAACAGATTCTTCGCATTGCGGCAATGTTCAGAATGACGATTTTGGAATCACAAATATAAGCATAACTCACCTATTGTTTCACAAATTTAAACGGAACATTTATGCCTTCTTTGGTCATAATTTGCATGATATATAATCCTTTCTCCAAATCAGACACATCTATGACAGTTTCGGGTTTGGATATATTCATTATTTGCTTACCAGTGATATCACTTATATATATATGAAATAATTTTATCTGATTTTATATACAAATTATCCCTTGCTTTATGCCCGTATTTAAAAATGAGCACGCCACATAAAAACGATTAATATCTACCTTGATAATATCTAAAAGAAGAGCGTGTGGCGGAGAATTATCTTCAATTCAATTGTTTTTTACCAAATACCTCGGGGTGCAAATATTAGGTAACGTAAGCCAAATTACTGAGTTTAAAAGTTCCAAAAACTAGTTTATTTTTTTGTGGTTCGAATATAAGATGCGGGAAATGTTAAGTGGTTGCCTAACCTTTTCAAAATTACGTATAAATATCAGTTTTTTAATTGTTTAAAAACTTCCATCCACGCTTTGGGTTGCACCAATTTGAGTGCATACATTAATACAGCACTGCCTAATCCCACTATTAAAAATGAGCTTGAAATATTTAGTTTTATATAAACAAGGGCGTACAGACCCGAACCAATTAATACTATCAATAATAAATACTTTAATATAATGGATGATGAAATTTTAACCTGCAATTTTTTCATGCAGAAATATATAGTACCTATTACTGCAAACAGTTGTGTGGCCATAGCCACATAGCCAGTTCCTATTGCACCATACTTTGGAATAAATATATAATTCCCTATCAAATTTATGGTGACAGCAAACAGGGATATCCTGTTTAGAATTTTGATATTCCCAGTCGCAGTAAGCAATGAACCAAATATATAGTTCATGGCCATAGGGATGATGCATAATACTACTGGAACAAATACTGTCATTTCTGTCTCCCCAAAATTGCCATGATATAGTAAATCTAATACAGGTTCTACTTGAAACAAACAGAAACAAACAACAACGGAAGCAGGAATTACCAAAGCTATGAAGGCTGTTTGTACCAAAGGTTGTATATCATCTCGCTGTTTAATCATTCGTGCAAACATGGGCATTAATAATCCCGCGGCCAGTACTGCCAACATATTAAAAGCATCCAACAATCTATAACATTTGGCATAAATACCTGCCTGTGTATCGCCCTGTGGGTGCATACTTTCGAGTATCACCACATCAGCCCTATTATATATGGCCATCATCACGGCAAGCAAGGCAAAAGGATAACTTTTGCGAAAAACTTCCTTTAACATTTGCTTGTCAATTGCAAATTTGAAAGGTTTTATATAAGGCAGTAATATAATAAGTCCCAATAGAGTTGTTATCAAATATGCAAATAATTGTGCACTCGCAAATTTGGAAACCGTGATAGACCCAAACATATTTGTATATAACAATAAGGAACAAAACCCAATCATTAGCGTCTTATCCAATACAGAAAAAAATGTATCCGTTTTAAATAAATGTAACCCAGTGAAATGGGTACGTATATATAATATAAAAAAAGCAAATACTTGATTCAAACCTAATATAACCAGCAATGTCCACTCATCGCTGCTAAATTTAAAACCTTTTGAAATTCCCAAAACTAGTACAATAATTATATATAATAACATCAAGCCCAGCTTGGCAGGAAATATATGGGAAAACATACTCGAAGCCCTTTCAGGATGCTTGGCCAAGGTATTATTATTATATTGATTGAGCCCTGCATCTAGCAACATAGTAGGCAATAAACTTAAATTAAATAATGCATAATACAATCCGTAAGCATCTGTACCCACGGTATTCTGCACTACCCTATCTACCCCAAAAACCCAATAAGGTTTCACCAATAAATTGGCTATAATTACAAGGAATAGATTTGCGACGAATTTTTGAACCACTAGGAATATTTTAAAATTACGAATTACGAATGCTTTATGAAGAAAATGGATTTATGTATTTATATAAATATCAAAAATGTTGATTTTAGATTCGTAATTACCAACTCGTAATTTGTAATTGTAAATTCGTAATTCTTCATTCAAACTCAACTCGTAAACTTTAAATCTTTCAAATTCAACTGCACGGTTACGTTTCCGTTAAAATGATTTTCTTCAATAGTATATAACATATCGAACGAGCGGCCGCTACTCACATGCTCATAAGCTTTTCCAAGCCCGAAAGCTATGGCACGCATGGGTTTGGTTCCATCAGCTTGGGTGATGTTCATCGATAAATGTCCACCATTCCCTACCTGTTTTGCATAACCGGTATCCCAAACATTTCTACTTAAAAAAACGGGATTCATATTATGAGGACCAAACGGTGCAAATTGATTAATGACTGCCACAAATTTGGATGTGATACGTGATAAAGGAATTTCCATATCATATACAAGCGATGGCATTAATTGTTCGGGAGTGATTTTCTGTGAGACTACTTGCTCAAACTTATCAATAAATAAATTCACGTTCTCCACTTTCATCGTCATACCTGCTGCGAATTGGTGACCGCCAAATTGCTCCAATAAATCGGAACATTCTTCGATGGCAGTATATATATCAAAATCGTTCACCGACCTAGCTGAGCCTGTAGCTTTCCCATTCGATTCGCATAATACAATAGTGGGTTTATGATAATGTTCTATCAAGCGTGATGCCACAATTCCCACCACCCCTTTATGCCATAATGGATTATATACTACGGTACTTTTTTTATCGGCGAGTGCCGAATCTTTCAGCAACATATCCAGAGCATCAGCAGTAATGGTTTTATCGACACCTTGCCTATCAGTATTGCGGCTATTGATAAGTTTTGCGTGCTCGCGTGCATCTTCCAAGGTTGTTGCCGACATTAGCTGCACTGCTTCACTGCCATGAGCCATACGACCCGCAGCATTGATGCGTGGACCCACAGAAAACACCAAATCGGAAACCTCATAAAAAGGCTTTTCATAATAGAATTCCAACAAAGCTCTGAAACCATGATTGGGATTTTCCTTTAATTTTTTCAAACCATTATAAGTAAGAATTCTATTCTCGCCCACAATAGGAACTATATCTGCACCGATAGCCATAGCTACCAAATCTAAATATTCGAACAATTCTTTGATGTCCAAATCCATCTTTTGGGTAAGAGCTTGACATAATTTAAAACCAATGCCACAACCTGGAAGTTCTTTGAAAGGGTAAGGACAATCGGCCTGTTTGGGATTTAAAATTGCTATAGCTTTTGGCAAAGTGCTACCTGGCAAATGGTGATCGCATATAATAAAATCTATATGTTTTTCATTGGCATAATCTACTTTCGCTACTTCTTTAATTCCACAGTCTAATGCAATCATTAACGTTGCACCGCTCTCGGCAGCACGGTCGATTCCTGTATAAGATATCCCATAACCCTCATTATATCTATCGGGAATATAAAATAATACATTGCCATATATTTTGCTTAGGAACATCCATACCAAGCTCACTGCAGAAGTGCCATCCACATCATAATCGCCATAAATCATAATGGTTTCTTTTTTCTTGATGGCTTTAATAATGCGTTCTATGGCGATGTGCATTCCCTTCATTAAAAATGGATCATGCAAATCGTTGAGCGAAGGTCGGAAAAATTTATGGGCTTCTTCAAAAGTATGCACACCGCGTTGCAATAGAAGTCCCGCTAAATCAGCTCCGATATTCAGCTCCTTGCCCAAGTGCTCGGCCTGTTGCTTATCGGGTTCTTTGTTCGCTATCCATTCTTTATACTGCATATTTCACTTAGGGCAAATGTAGGAACTTTTTGTTTGGAATATACACACAAAATATAAATGAGTTTTGCCCAAGGAGTAGAAAGTAGAAAGTAGTTATACCGCCGCGGCAGGAATTACTTGTTGCAACTCATGCTGAAGCGTTATTAAAAAAAAAGCCTGCTGTAAATTAATACAACAGGCTTTTTTTATTTTGTAACTAAATTTATTGTTTGATAAATTTACCCATCATCACATTATCATTGCTCAAAATGCGGATGCTATAAGCACCTTGTGCAAGGTTAGCCACATTCAATTCATTGATTCCTGATATAATATACTGTTCCATAATTTGCTTACCACTCATATCATATATCTGTATGCGACCGTTTGATTTGATATTGGTCAAATCAACAAACAATTTACTGCTTGCTGGGTTTGGATATACACTAATAGTATTATATATAGGAAGTAGGATACTTGTATTTATGGCAACATCTATATTGCTGGTATTGGCACATGGCCCTGTAACAGAAACTTTAGCTTGCCCTGCAGCACCCCAAAATACAGATATTTGATTCGTGCCTTGACCACTTTGTATGGTTCCTCCGGTTACTGTCCAGTTAAATGCATAACTAGCAATATTGGTTACCGAATAACTTTGTATTGAACCAGTAACAGCAGTAATGGGGCCTGTAATGGTTCCCAAATTTTTCTTGGGCGTTACTATAATACTTATGGCATTTGAGGTGCCGCTGCAGCTACCACTACCTACCATTACGGTATAGCTTCCACTATCAACTGTACTATAGGTATCGCTGGTTGCACCATTAATAGCTATACTGTTTTTATACCATTGGTAATTATAACCTGCTTTGCCATTTGCTTGCAATTTAGCTGAGTCGCCCATACAAACAGTAGTGGCCGACGCTGCTTGAATAGATACTGAAGGAATACTATCTACGGTTACATTTACAACAGTAGAATTCATGCAACCATTCACGGTTGAAACTTTTAATACAACTGCATATTGGCCAACCGCCGTATAACTATGCATTGGGTTTTGTGCCGTGTCTGTGTTACCATCACCAAAATTCCATGAGCGGGTGGTAGCACCAGCGGTACTTGTACTATTATCGGCGAAACTAAATAAATTACCTGTTAAACATTGTAATGATTTATCAACTGCTCCTTTTGCTGTTGGACCATCAAATACATCTACATTTTGAGTTACTGTATCAGTGCAACCATTCGATAAAGTAAGGATACATGATATATCGTAATTACCTGCTTTGGTATAAGTATGTTTGGTAGTAACGCCTGTATCTTTTTTGCCATCACCGAAATCCCAGTTTATGGTAGCGGTTTGTCCAGATGTATTGGTGGCAGTATCATTCAATATGAAATTATTTCCACCTATACATTGTGCATAGTTATTTATGGTAAACCATGGATGAACTGAAGGTAATACAGTTACTTGTTTTTTCACCGAGTCGGTACATCCTTCTTTAGTTACTACAGTGAGCGTAACTGTATAATTTCCAGCAGCAGAATAACTATGACTAGGCTTCACACATTGGCATGAAAATCCGTCGCCATAATCCCAAGTCCAGTTATAGTTTCCACCGCCTACTACAGTGCTTGTATCGTTGAAGAAGAAAGCATTTCCTGAATAACATTGAGTGGGACTATTGGTAATTTCATAACCTACTGTGGGTAACGACCCTACAGTAATGGTAGTAATAGCAGAAGTATCGGGGCAATTTTTGCCCACAGAAATAAATTGATAATCGCCTGAGGAAGTTAGGTTCAATTTAGCTAAAGCAGCGTTTGAAATAACCGACCCATTTTTCAACCACTGGTATGATGCTTCCCAATTAGCTGTTACACCATTGAACATAGAAGAAACGATACCAGTTTGGATATCAACAAAAATATCTAAACCTGCATTGTCTTTTCCTGAATTTGTGCCGTCTTCATTGCGAAAATTGATAGCTATATATTTTGGAATGTCCATTAAGTTAAGACTATAATAGTTGGTTACGTCAATAGTGATAGACCATTTATTATTACCCAACGATTTCATGATACCTATAGAATCATCCTGACCCCAATTGCCTACAGTGTTATACCACGAAGTACCCACAGAAGTGGTATCGGCCAAGCCAGAATGCATATATACTTTATTGGCACCTGTAAGTCCCGATTGGCCTTGGGTAGCATCATAAACTAAGGTCAACAAATTATTTTGAGAGCTCAAAGAACTAAAAGTATCTACCAATAGCGACAAAGATTTACCTGCACATGAGGTAGTTCCCGAGGGGGCAATAATTTTAGGATTAATAAGGGGGTTCACTTGCAGATTCAGTGTCGAGGGCCAACCTATCATAGCAGGCATATCACTAATTGTTCGCACTTTATAATTTGTGCCTCCAATTGTATTTTTGGGAATAAAACAAGTTACTTTACCTCCAATACTATCACTTAAACTTCCTATATTGGTAGTATTGGTAAAATCGCCCGAAGAATCGGAAAGCTGCACGGTGAAGGTATTGCCATCATCCAAAGTATCAGTAGGCGAAACCATCACCTCAAACGTTGTATTGGGGCAGGCCGTTAGACCTTTGGTTAGCACGGTATTTAAATTCATAGTGTCAAATTGTGTTACATAAGGCAGTTTACCTGCATTACTTGCCAGAGTGTCACCAGCCACAACATAACCTTGACCTTTAAGAGCAAAAGCCGCCGACATTTGACTTCTGTTTATATTTGCAGGGCCTGCAACCCATTTATCTGTTACAAAATCATATTTTTCCATATCGCTCAAAACTCCCGACAAGGTAAGTCCTCCTACCATATAAGCATAATCGCCAATTACAAATGCAGCAGCTCCGTAGCGTCCATTAGTCATCGAAGTTTTAGAAGTCCAGCTATCCGTGCCAGGGTCGTATTCATAAAAATCGGAATAGTAATTTGCTCCGTTATTTCCCCCACCAATATATCCTTTGCCACCATAGCTAAACCCTATGGGATAATTAAAACCTGTGCTACCAACAGATGCTTTAGAAGTCCATGCATCGTTAGCAGTATCGTATTCATACATATCATTATAATAAGTAGGGTTGTTCCAGCCACAGGCTACATAACCCTTGCCACCTGTTGCAAAACCTGTTGCTCCGCGTCTGGCAGCACCTGGATAACTTGCTTTTTGTGCCCAAGTATTGCTTGCTGGGTCGAACATAAAAAAATCTTGGAACGAATTTGCTGACGTATTGCGACCAGTTCCAACCCATGCTCTGTCTCCCACTACAAATGCTGCTGCACCCCAACGAACTGCACCACTAAAATTGGCCATTTGCGTCCAAGTGTCGGTTGTAGGATCATACTGCCACAAATCGTCGTTTGCGATATTATTACCGCTGCTATCACGGAGCCCAAGGCAAACATACCCATAGTCTCCAATTGAGAATCCTGAGACAAAATCTCTTGCCGAAAAGAAGTCGGTCATGCTACGCCATGCCCCTTGCGAATAGGCTTTGTTACCAATCACGGTAATAAGTAAAGCCAAAAATACAATTTTAGTAAATAGTGATTTCATTTTTTTTTGAATATAGATGATTAAGTTGCGAATTTAGGTTAAGAGTGCGGAATTACAAATTTAGTTGCCTGTGTGTGGGAATTTGGTTTGTAACTTGAATACAGCAATATTTATCACCAAATGAATTTTATTTATCTAAATTTGCAAAACAAAAGTTGCATTTGTAACTTGAATACAGCATATGAAAAAATCACTTTTAATTGCAATTATATTTTTTAGCGGACTAACCAATATACATGCACAAGTCACAACAGACTCTTGCCTTAGCTTAATTAACGGTGCCTTAAAAGGACAACCGGGAAATATTCAGGATAATATGTTTCACAACTTGATGATTGACCCAAACAATCCAAACATTGTGTATGCAGGTACGGAAACAAGCGGTATGTTTAAAACTACAGATGGTGGTCAAACTTGGCAACGTTTAAGGCAAGGGCTGAAATGCACAATTCAACAAACGGGGTACTCTCAAATTTTTAATATTACAGCTGACCCAATTAATGTAAATATAGTTTACGCATCAACAGTTTCAGGACCCGGGCCAGTTACAGGATATTTATATCCCAGTGCCTCTGCTGGGCTTTATAAAAGTATTGACGCGGGATTAACATGGCAACAACGGAACAATGGATTTACAAATTCTTATAATACCTTTTTATCTGTCAATCCAACTAATTCTCAAGAACTGTTTACTGCAATAGGAGGTATGAAATCTACACAACCAAGTCTTGGTGGTGCCTTTTTTACAGGTGGTTTATATAGAAGCACCAATGCAGGTAATTCATGGATAAAGTTAAATACGCCTATTCTTGCAGACTCAAATGCTTCATGGGGAATTATTTATGCCGCACAACCCAATTCAGCTATTTATTGCTCTTGGCATACTCATGATGCCGGAATTCCTTCTTTGGGATTAACAAAAAGTACTGATAATGGCAATTCATGGTCTGTAATAAATCCTTCGGGTATTGTAATTGGCAATTTTGATGTATTCAAAAAAAATGGAAATTATATCATCGGAACCGATAATACTTCAAACCATTTTGCTTATGCATCTTCTGATGGGGGAGCGAATTGGACTCCTTTAAATAAAAAATTTTACGGTGCATTTCAAATGCACCCCACAGACTCTTCCATTGTTTTCTTTTTAGGAGGGGGTAAAACTATTAATCGCACAACAAATAGCTTTCAGACCTCGCAAATTGTTCATACCGACAGCTCACTTATCAGTGGTCAGTACATGGAGGATATTAAAATTTCAGAATCCAATCCCAATATTGTTTGGGTATGTGCCCAAGGCTACTACTTATATAAAAGTTCAGATGGTGGGGCTTCCTTTACGAAAATAACGGCTGTTCGAGATTCTATATATGGCATAACTGGCATTGGTGATATGACAGATAACGAATCAACTATTTCAATATTTCCAAATCCATTCAGCAATTCAACATCAATTGATCTTCACTTACTAAGCGGAGGAAAAGTTTCTATAGTCGTTTTTAACACATTGGGTCAAAAAATTATAACAGTATTAAATGGAGAAGAATTATCAACTGGCAATCACTCTTTCAATTTAGATTTAACCTCTTTGCCCAGTGGCATGTATAATGTGCTTATAAATATTAATGATAAGATTGTTTCAAAAAAAATAATTCACTTGAACTAAACTCTCTTTTTCAAATATAAATGATTGTGAAATGGAAATAAAATTACAATTAGAGTGGTAAAAGTCCCGCCCTTCGGGTAGCTGCAAAACGTTAGCGGCAACCGTAGGACGACAGTTTAACCATCAAAGACATTTATATATAAAGTGAAAAATATTATCAGAAAATATTACTTTGGAATACTTGCTACACTGATTTATTTCGGACTAAAGTTCTATAGTCCTAAAATTTTCCCAGACTTGCTTAATCTTTCTTCTATAAGCCCGACTAATTACTTTGAACTTTTAATCAGCTCGACAACATCAATATTCGGAATTTTGATAGCAGTCATATTGCTAACATTTGAGTTTGTTAAACATACCTCGTTCAGGCGGAAGGAAGAAAATATTCTCACAAAATCAGTTGTGACGAACCTTGTTTCAATCGCAATATCTGTAATTGTCTTGTCCCTTATTTCTTATTCAAGTATTCAGGACTTCAAACAGTCAAATAATCTAACAACTGCTTATTTCTTAGGTTTCCTATTTGTTGGATTTATTGTTTCAATTTTCCCTGCTACAAAAGGAATTCTAGAGACGGCAAATACTCTGAAAAACACCAAAGAAGAAATCGAAAATTTGACAATAGTTCAATTTAGAGAAATCCTAACTCTACAGGACAATAAATTCATATCGAAAGACAGTTCACTGGCTCTAGTGAGAATTAGACACGAGTTGCTCAATTCTGTGAGAGAATGTGACTACGAAGCCTACACGGCTATACTTGAGGAACTAAATAACAAGGCAATTGAATTGATTGGCAAAGGTGACAATCGCCAGACAACGGAAATAGTGTTTCGTTGATGTTTACGGGAATTGCTAATTATAATAGCAGTGTATTAAATATATATCCGAATCCTGCACACGATGTGTTGTATATAGAAGTCCCGATAGCTATCGGGATGCCCATGGTTGTCCCGAATGCTTTCGAGACCACCAAC
>JAWXAU010000143.1 GCA_034439655.1 Bacteroidota bacterium
CCAATTATCTTTTAACACTTACCATTATGGCTAAAATTAGATTTGGGCTCAACGGCCAGATATTCACAGGGTTCTTCATCCTCGTGTTCCTGCTGATGTTATATGCTATCGTCAGTTTTTTTGCACTGAAAGCAAATACCAATATATCCGAAAAAATATCTACGGTAGTTGCCCCCTCGTTGGAAGCTGTAAACGATTTCGACAATATGGTGGTAAAATCGCGAATGCTTACCATTACTTGGGTTTTATCGCAACCAAATGATTATGATAAATCGGCACTAAAAAAACTGCACAAAACCGAATACCGCCATATAAAAGAACGGATCAAAAAACTGATGGTGAACTGGGAAGACCAAGAAAGTTCAATAAAAGAAATGGATTCTGCATTCAAATTATTTGAAGTAATTCTTGGATGGGAAAAAGAAATTATGGCCTACCTCCCCGATTTCAAATCGTATGAAATAGCCCAAGCCAAAGCCGAAAGTAACTTTTTATTGAGCGATGTAATAGAGCAATCAGACGAGCTTGCAACAAGGGTAGACAAGATTAAAAAATTAAAATCGAAAGAGTTTGCCGAGAGTCAATTGATACTGTCGGAAACTGCCGATAACTTAAGATATAGCATTATTGGACTTTCTATTTTGTTCAGTATTTTGGGCGTTATCATATCAATATATATGGGCAACCTCATTACCAAACCTGTAGTACAATTGCGTAATGTGATAACCCGTGTGAGCCGTGGAGAATTATCGAAATCGGACTTAAAAGTAAGCGAAAATGAAATTGGCAAAATGATACAATCGGTTGATATGCTTACCGAATCATTGAAACAAAAAACACAGTTTGCAAACTCGATAGGAACCCGCAATTACGACGAACCTTTTAAACCCATCGGCCCACGCGACGATTTGGGAACTGCACTCATATCGATGAGAGATAATTTAAAACGTAACGAGTCACAATTGATTGAAGCCAAAGATGCGGCTGAGTCTGCAGACAAAGCCAAGAGCCAATTTTTGAGTAATATGAGTCATGAGATTCGTACCCCAATGAACGCCATTATTGGTCTCACGGAATTATTGTTACAAGAAAAAGAACTTGAAGAAATTCAAGCCGACAACCTCCGCTCTATCCAACTCTCAGCCGATAACTTATTAGAAATCATAAATGATATATTAGATATTTCTAAAATTGATGCAGGCAAACTCAGTCTGCAAACTTCGGAATTCAACCTGAACGATGTATTGCAACAAGTAATGCGTGTGGCTAGTGTGAAAGCAAATGCCAAAAAAATACAACTCAACAAATCTGTCGACACACGTTTGCCGCTCATGCTCAAAGGTGATGCAGTAAGGCTAAACCAAATACTGATTAACTTGGTAGACAATGCCCTCAAATTTACTGAAAGTGGATCGGTAGAAGTGAAACTCACCGCAAAATCGCTCGATTTACAAAACTCAAAACTGATTTTGCATATAGAAGTTGTTGATACTGGAATTGGTATACCCCGCGAAAAATTCAATATCATATTCGAGAGCTTCCGCCAAATAAAAGACGAGCATAACCGTCAATATGGAGGAACAGGTTTGGGGCTTGCCATCACCAATAAATTGGTAGAACTTATGAAAGGCCGTATCTGGCTTGAAAGTGAGGTAGACCGTGGTACTGTATTTTTTGTGGAACTGCCATTCGAAATTTCGGAAAACTATATGAATGTGGCCCAATTTGTTCAGTCGCCGGTGAAAATGAGCCCTGTGATGGCCAACGCCACAAACAATAAAAATTTTGCGGGCAAGCACTTCTTGGTAGTAGAAGATAACCTCATCAACCAAATATTGATGAAAGAAATTTTGAAAAAATGGAATGCCACTTTTGAAGTTGCTTCCAATGGTGTAGAATGCCTAAAATACATGGAACAAAAAGAATATGATGCCGTATTGATGGATTTGCAAATGCCCATCATGGACGGTTATGAGGCTACCCAAAAGATAAGACAAAGCCAAACTTTTAAAAACCCTCAAATCCCTATCATAGCTATATCTGCAGATGCCTATGAAGCTACAAAAGTAAAGGCAATAGAAACAGGAATGAACGACTATATATCAAAACCTTTCAGTAACGACGGGCTATATAATATCATCAATAAATGGATAGGCCGCAAAGCAGCGTAAAACTCAACTTATACCCTACTTTTTTTATTTTTTTAATACCGATAGTTGTATTACTTGCCTACATTTTAGCGTATAGCAATGAAACTGTTTTTCTATATGTGAACAACAATTTTCACTCCACTTTTTTCGATGCACTGATGCCATATATAACTATGTTGGGCGAATGGGTTACTATCATACCTATTATCATCATCTTTGCCTTTATCAATTATAAAAGAGCATTGGGAGTTGCTTTTTCAGGCATCTTATCATTTTTGGTGGTGCAAGGATTAAAAGAATTTGTATTCGACCAAGTGGCCAGACCTGCTGGAGTTTTTGCCAATGATTTATCGGTGCTGCATATTGTAGAAAATACCGATTTGCATTCCAGTTATTCATTTCCTTCGGGGCATTCGGCAGGGGCATTTATTTGGTGCCTATCATTGGCGTTTTACTTTCGCAAGCTCTATATAACTGTCGGCTTGTTGATGCTGGCATGTTTAACTGGTTGGTCTCGAATTTATCTTGCCCAGCACTTCCCGTTGGATGTGGCAATTGGTGGTATTATTGGCATTGCATCATCATTCTTAATTGAACTTTGGATTTCAAAAACAAAGAAATTCCAAGGCGAGTCAAAATTTATGACACTTTTTCGCAAAAAATAATTAGCTGAAAAACAACACAGTATCTTAACATTTGAAATTATCAAAATCAACTCATATTGCATAGTACCATACTAAGCATACATTTGTCAACGCAAAAAATATAGAAATCGTATGGATGATTACAACCAAGACAGGAACATTGTATTTTCGAGAAAGGTAAAAGCTGGTAAAAGAACTTACTTCTTTGATGTGAAAACCACCAAAGGCAATGACTATTATATAAATATTACCGAAAGCAAAAAGAATTTTGACGGTGGCTTTATGAAAACCAAAGTGTTTTTATATAAAGAAGACTTTAATAAATTTATGGATGGCTTGCAAGAAACAGTTTCTTATGTAAAAAATGAACTGATGCCCGATTATAATTTTGATGAGTACCAAAGACCCGAATACACAGCCCCACCAGCCTCTGACGAGGAAAATAACCAAAGCTAATCCACCAATTGTATATAAAAAGAATGCGGCTCAACAGGGTCGCATTTTTTTTGCACCATTTTTTTGATTAGGTTTGCAACATTACATGACCGCATACGATATTCAGGCCGCAAATTACAACGATGACATTAGCCATCTGTTGGACTTATATATAAAATTGGCCGATCGTGAAATGGCTTATGCACTTTACGACCCCAAATTTTCATCATTCATCGCGTTGAAATCGTTCCCGCTCTCCAATCCCGATGACCTGCGAGACATTGTAAACCACGAATTCACAAAGACGTATAGGAACTCACGCATTATCATAGAAAACAACCAGCAGGCCCTGTTCCCCGAAAACTTGTTTGACCGTAGCAAGGCCAAAGATATTTTTTCTTTCACTACACCCTATAATGCAAACGAAGAAACATTATATACTGACCACATTAAAACAAGTGGGATGTTGAATGTTTTCAAAATATCGAATTTACTTAAAGATATTATTAACCTATATTTTCCACAGGCAAAAATTACCCATTACGCAACGGCACTGTTATCAGGTCTATTGGTGAATAGTGAAAATGAAACTGAGTTTACTGCCCATATCAATCCCGATTTTTTTCATATCGTTATTACCAAAAACAACAAACTCATTTTTTGTAATTCATTCGAATATGAAACCATCGAAGATATATTATATTATATCCTTGCCAGTTACGAACATTTTGAATTATCGCCCAAAACCCAACCTTTGAAATTATATGGTTCCATCAGTCGTTTCGATGAACTGAAAGATTTATTGAATACTTATATCATGTTTACCGAACTAGGTGAACACCCAGCCAACTTTGCCTTCGACAAGGCTTTTGATGTTTTGCCCGAGCATTTATATTTCCCGCTTTTATCTTTGCCCTTGTGCGAATCATAAGTGGCAAATATCGTGGCCATGTGCTGAGGCCTCCTACAGGATTGCCTGTTAGACCCACTACTGACCGAGCCAAAGAAAGTTTGTTCAATATTTTGGAAAACAAATATTACTTAGATGAAATTAATGTTTTGGATTTGTTCAGCGGCACTGGAAATGTAGCTTTCGAATTTGCAAGTCGCGGTGCTACCGAGGTAATATGTGTTGACAAATACCCAAAATGCTGTAAGTATATATATAGTGAAGCTCAAAAAATGGGACTTGACCAAATACATACCATTACGGAAGATGTATTACACTTTATCAAAGACTGTCCCACGCAGTTTAGCATCATCTTTGCCGACCCGCCTTATGAAATGGCGAATCAGGAGACCATAATCGGCCTAATATTTGAAAAAGAATTACTCAAAGAAAATGGGATGTTGATATGGGAACACCATAAAAACCTCTCTTTCGAGAATCAGAAATATTATATTGAAACTAGAAAGTATGGTGATTCGGCTTTTAGTTTTTTTGAAAATAAGACAAATATATACTCAAAACACAATGCTAAATAGATTTGTCATGTCTCTCGATAGCTATCGGGCGAAGGAGATATCTTCTGCTTCCTATAGCGACGCACTAAGTTCCAACATTGTACCCCTCGGCGGCGGGCCTCGCCCACTTGGGATGACAAAAAATATCAGATGCTTATTCCTTTCTCAACTATATATGCTGAAATTAGCGATAAAGAAACTATATAATACCATAATGAATTTAATTCAAATAATATGTTACAAATCGAATCTCAAATTTCAGATTCTTTCATTCTTCTTATTATATAATATAGTCTGCTTTGCACAGACTGATTCTATAATTACTATATATCACAATGCCACGATATATACAGTAGATAGCCAGTTTACCAAGTGTGATGCGATGGCAGTATTAGAATATCCAACCACTGAGAAAAAAAATAAAATTCTGGCAACAGGTAAATTTGAAAATCTAAAGACTAAATATCCTTCTGCAAAATTAAATAATGTAAAAGGCAAATATATTTATCCCGGTTTTATTGATGCCCATTGTCATTTTTTTGGTTTGGGAGTGAGTATGCAAATAGTAGATTTGGTGGGTACAAAAACTTATGATGAAGTATTAGAACGCTGCAAAAAATATAATATTACTAACAAAGGCAATTACTTGATGGGTCGAGGTTGGGACCAGAATGATTGGCCGAAAAAAGAGTATCCTACCAACGAACAATTAAATATATTATTTCCTGATATTCCTGTAGTATTAAAACGTATTGATGGCCATGCAGCATTAGTGAATAATAAAGCCTTGATTCTTGCAGGAATTAAAAAAGGAACGAAAATTTCGGGTGGCGAAATTATATTAAAGGGTGGAAAACCAACTGGTGTTTTAATCGACAATGCCGTTGATTTGGTGATGAAAGTAATTCCAAGAATGAATGATACACAAATTCAACTTGCAGTAGAAAAAGCTGAAACTAAATGTTTATCTATGGGCCTGACCAGTGTGGTAGATGCGGGACTAGAAATGGATACCATATATAAAATTGCAAAATTTTTGAGCGATATCAATGTATACGCAATGCCCATGTTCACACCCGAGTTTATTGAAGCCCATGATGCGAGCAAAAATTTAAATTTTGACAAACTACATTTGGATGGCGTGAAAGTATATATAGATGGAGCATTGGGTAGTAGAGGAGCTTTGTTATTAAAATCTTATTCCGACAAAGCAAAAACTTATGGATTTCAGTTAACAAGCTATAAAGAACTACAAAGAGTATTTTTGTGGTGTGCCGAGAATGGATATCCGCTCAACGCTCACTGCATAGGCGATTCAGCCACACGTATATACTTTAGATTGATAGAAGAATTGAAACCCATACTGAGCAAAAACATATATAAATGGCGTATTGAACATGCACAAGTAGTTGATACCAATGATTTGAAAAAATTTAAAAAGTATGGTATTATACCTTCTGTGCAACCTACCCATGCCACCAGTGATATGTATTGGGCTGAAGAACGATTGGGTAAGCAACGTATAAAAACTGCATACGCTTACAAAGACCTTTTGAAAGCCGCAGGACTGGTTGCACTCGGCACCGATTTTCCAGTAGAAGATGTGAATCCATTATATACATTTACATCTGCAGTGTGGCGAATGGACAGCAACGAATTCCCCAAAGGTGGATTCCAAATGGAGAATGCCTTAACAAAAGAAGAAGCATTACGCGGCATAACCATTTGGGCAGCCTACAGTGTGAATGGTGAAAGATATACAGGCAGCTTAGAACCCAACAAACAAGCCGATTTCATTATCCTGGACACGGACTTGATGAATGCCACATTTAAGGAATGTAGGAAAGCGAAAGTAGTCGGGACTTATATAAGAGGGAAGATGGTTTATAGTATAAAGTAGCAAGCCCGCCTCGACGGGAAGTAAAAAGACAATATATAGAATGGCCTCTTTAATAAAATATAAAAACAAGGTGTATATAATATCACTAGCTACACTATTATATATAATCCCAAACACTATTTTCGCACAGCAAGCAAAATTCAAAGCCAGTTTGGGAATTAGTCTTTCACAGATTGATAATGACGGCATGAGCGGATACCACAAAAATGGGCTCACCGCAGGTCTCATGACACAATTCCCACTTAAAAAAGATATGCTATGGTCTATAGGAATGAAATATGTGAACAAGGGCAGTAAAAAGATATATGGAGAGTTTGGCCCCATTGGTGGAGATGGAAAATGGGAGAAAGCAAGTTTGCATTATGTTGATCTACCAATTATCTATACTTATATATTTAAGAAAAAAATCTATATAAGCACAGGCCCCGTAGTTGGAATTTTAGTGGGTGGAAATATAGAGTTTACGCCATTTACAAAATATGATGCACGTGATACTTTTAAAAAATTGGAACAAGCCTGGGTTTTATCCGTTGCTTATAATTTCACCAAGAATTGGTTAGTACAAGTTTCTACTGAAGCTAGTTTTATATCTACCGCCAAAGGTAACAACCACATACATCCTAGCAGATACTTTGGTTATGCAAACGATAATATACTCATCGAATTGGTGAAAATTATTGATAGCAAGTAGTATTATACTTTCTTCAATTCCAACTTCTCTCCATCAAACACAGCATAGGTGAAATGCGAAATCCAATCGCCCAAGTTTATATATCTTGCTCCGTTGCCCAAATCCAGTTCTAGCGGATGATGTCTGTGTCCATATATCATATAATCGTAATGGGTATGTTGCAATAACTCTTTGGAGTATATAATCAACCATTCCTTGTCTTCGCCCAAAAACACTTTGTCTTTATCAGCATTTACCCTGCGACTACTAGTACTGAAATAATTGGCCAATCGTATTCCCATATCAGGATGCAATTGCCTAAACAACCACTGACAAAAAGGATTTCTAAAAAGTTTTTTGATGAACTTATAACCGTGGTCACCTGGGCCTAAACCATCGCCATGGGCTATGAAAAATTTTTTGTTCCCGATTTGTTTTACCAACGGATTGTGATGCACTTCCATATTAAACTCCTTGATAAAATAATCCTTCATCCACACATCATGGTTGCCGCTAAAAATATATATCTTTATTCCCGCATCACTCATACGGGCAAGCTGACCTAAGAATCTTGTATAATACTTTGGAATGGCATGCTTGTATTCAAACCAAAAATCGAATAAATCTCCCACCAAATACAATTCTTTGGCATCAACTGAAATCTCCTCCAACCAAGCCACCAACTTACGTTCACGCAGCAAACTACTTTCGTAATCGGGCACTCCAAAATGAAAATCGGATGCGAAATAGTATTTGGTCTTTGTGGACAATGACTGGTTAAATTATTTGCAAAGATAAGGCGAAAGGAATAAGGGGTAAAGACCATTCCGCAGAAGCTACTTATCCCTTACTCCTTACTCCTGTTTCTCACCCCTAACTCACCCTGCCCCAATCCCCATTCTGCCTAGTGTATAATTCAAAATATTTGGAAGTATTAATATGCTCGGGCAATTGCAATAATGGATCTTTTAATAATAATTCCTGTGCTTGTTTGCGAGAAAGCTCTACCCATTTTTGGTCATGTATGATAGAAGCCAATTTCAAATCGAGCATGCCTGACTGGCGTGTTCCTTCCAAATCGCCAGGGCCACGCAGTTCCATATCTACTTCGGCTATCACAAATCCATCGGTGGTATCTACCATTGTTTTAAGGCGTTTGCGAGTATCGGCACCAAGTTTATCGCCTGTTACTAATATACAATAACTTTGGTCGGCACCGCGGCCCACACGGCCTCGCAACTGATGCATTTGAGCAAGACCAAAACGTTCGGCACTCATCAACATCATCACACTGGCATTGGGCACGTTCACGCCTACTTCTATTACCGTTGTTGCAACCAAAACATGTATATCACCTTTCACGAAATTGCTCATAACATTTTCTTTTTCTTTGGGTTTCATCTTGCCATGCACCATGCCCAATCTATATTCTGGCTCAGGAAAAATTTGTTTAAGCTCTTCATAGCCACCCATCAAATATTCAAAATCTAGTTTCTCCGATTCTTCAATTAAGGGATATACAATATATATTTGTCTACCTTCGGCAATTTGTGTTTTAATAAAACTATATACATCGCTCAAGCCACGCAGGTAGCGGTGCACGGTGCGAATAGGCTTTCGACCCAAAGGCAATTGATCGATAACAGATATATCCAAATCACCATATAAGGTCATGGCAAGTGTGCGTGGAATTGGTGTGGCGGTCATCACCAAAATATGCGGAGGTTCCTGATTCTTTTTCCAAAGTTTATATCTTTGTGCTACACCAAAACGATGCTGCTCATCTATTACCGCCAATCCCAAGTTTTTGAACTGTACTTTATCTTCAATTAATGCATGGGTCCCAATTAGTATATTAATTTCTCCATTCATCAAATTGTCGTCTATATCTTTTCGTTCACTTTTTGAAGTAGAACCTGTGAGCAATCTACAATTGAGGCCCGTACCAAAAAACATTTCGCTAATAGTTTTATAATGTTGTGTCGCTAAAATTTCTGTGGGAGCCATGAGGCAACATTGATAATTATTGTCGACCATCATCAACATACTAAGCAAAGCTACTATAGTTTTACCACTACCCACATCGCCTTGCAGCAAGCGGTTCATCTGTTTGCCCAAACCTAAATCGGTGCGAATTTCTTTTAATACTTTCTTCTGTGCATCTGTTAATTCGAAAGGCAATTTGGTATTATAGAAATTATTAAAATGCTCAGCAATTGTTGTAGCTATTATATTTGTTTTTTGCGAACTTACCTGCTGTTTATAATGCAGAATTTTTAGTTGCAAGAAAAACAATTCTTCAAATTTGAGCCTATCAACGGCGGCATTGGACATATCTATATTCTCGGGAAAATGTATATTTTTCAAAGCCATTTTCCTATTCACCAATTGCAGATTATCTAATAAATATTCAGGTAAATTTTCTTGTATATAATACTCGGGATGGTGCACCAAAGTATAACATATTTTGGCCAAGGCACGATTGTCGAAAGCACGGGCACGCATTTTATCAGTAATGGAATACACAGGCTGAATGCCCGTTTCAAACTTTTCTCTTTCGGGCAACGACAATTCGGGATGGGTGATTGATATAATATTTCTATATACGGAAGGTTTGCCAAAAGCTATATAGGTTTGTCCAGTTTTTACAAAATCGTCCAGCCATTTTAATCCTTGAAACCAAACCAATTCTACATGTCCGGTTCCATCGTTCAAAGTGGCCTTTGCACGCATGGTTTTGCCTGTTCCTTCTTTCTTATAGTTTTGCAAAACACCTTTTACTTGCACGTAAGGCATCTGATCATCGAGGTCGCGGATAGCCCAAATTTTTGAACGGTCGACATATCGAAAAGGGAAATGCATGAGCAAATCTCTGTAAGTGAAAATTTGTAATTCTTTCCTAAGCAGCTCAGCACGGGCAGGCCCCACGCCTTTGAGAAACTCGATAGGTGTTTGCAGAAAATTACGATAGGTATTGCTCATTAGGGGTGCGAATTTACAATTTGGAAGTTTATTATTGGTGTGAAACTTATAGGCGACTTTAGAAATCGGACTATAAAACAAAATCACTTGGCCAAGCTGCGATATAATAAATAATCTATCGCATGTGTTTCAAAAGCTTTAAGGGCATACTCATCAAAGGCCGTAGTAAATATAACAGCAGGCGGATTCTCGGTCAATTCCAACATTTCAAATCCATTTATTTTGGGCATTTGTATATCCAAAAATATAAGTTCTGGTTGTAATTGTTGTATAGCTTTCATTCCTTCAAAACCATCATTACATTCAGCTACCAATTCTATATCTGAATGATTTTGCAAATATTCTTTTATAATGGATCTCGCCAAAGGTTCGTCATCTATTATAATAGTTTTAATCATCGTTGGGGTATATTAATTTGTGTAATAAATATATTCTCTTGCACCTCTGTACTCAATAAATTTTGCTGTCCAAAAATAAGATACAACCTGCGGTTAACTGAGGCCACGCCAAAGCCAGTTCCCTGCTTGTGCCTTGTAGTTTGAGGGTCGAATGGGTTTTTCACTATAATACCTAATTGGTTTCTAATATTTTTTGCTTCTATGATAATTGTTACTTCCCCCACCGTATCATATAATCCAAATTTGATGGCGTTCTCCACAACTGGTTGCAAAATTAATGCAGGGAGCAAGCAGTCATCACAGGTTTCATCAACTGTAATTTGGGTATTTAATCTTTGTCCAAAGCGAACTTGTTCAATATCTAAATATAACTGCAACAATTCAAATTCTTCTCTTAGCGAAACTAGTTTTTGTTCGTCTTTACGCAAGGTTCCTCTGAGAAAATCAGACAATTTTTGTATCATGCTTCTTGCTTCCTCGGGCTTGCTGCCTATGAGATCACTAATAGAATTGAGGCTGTTAAATAAAAAATGAGGTTGTAATTGTTGTCTCAAATTTGCAAGCTCTGCATCTTTAGCCAATTGTTGTGTTATCGCATTCCTTTCCGTAATTTCCTTCTGTTCCTGTATATAATACCAGACCCAGCTCACCAATTCAGCACAACCTATTAATAAAAATGCAATGCAAAATCGCACCAACATCGAGCGTTTCAATATATATATATA
>JAWXAU010000144.1 GCA_034439655.1 Bacteroidota bacterium
CCCGATAGTTATCGGAGTTCGCGGCGAGCGATACTACAATAAAATAAAGTGTCCGTTATAATTTGGCTTTTCTTATTTGAATTATGAAAGAGGTCTATTACCATTCTACAAACCAAATCCGCCACAGGTGGAGAACTATTTTAGTTTAAGAATTGGTATAAAGTATTATATTATTAATTAAGTCGTTTTACCTTTCGATAACGTTTGTTGTCCTCGTTGTAAATGAAAATATACTAATGTGGCCATTTACAAAAACTATTATCCCCATTCCATTAACCCAGAAATCTACACTTCGGCAATTCGTGACCCCAAATCCAATATCCAATATCCAATATCCCAACCCTAACTTTGCACCCCAATTTTCTCATCAATGAAAACCGTTTATATAAAAGATTTACTAAAGCACCAAAACCAAACAGTTACACTCGAAGGGTGGGTAGCCAACCGCCGTGATAGCAAAGGGCTCGTGTTCATTAACCTGCGAGATGGCTACGGAATGTGTCAATGCGTGGTGGATGCAAATAAGGTATTGCCAAGCGAATTTGAATGTGCAGGTAAGCTAGGTTTGGAAAGTTCGGTAAAGTTAACGGGCACTGTGGTGAAGGACGAAAAGCAAATTGGCGGCGTCGAGATTCAGGTAGTTACTTTGGAAGTATTATCATACGCCATCGATTATCCCATTGCAAAGAAAGAACATGGCGTTGAGTTCCTCATGGACAAGCGTCACTTATGGTTGCGTAGTCAGAGACAATGGGCCATCATGAGAATTAGAAACCGGATTATTTATAGCATACACCAGTTTTTTCAAGAGCAAGATTTTGTGCAAATGGATGCACCCATATTTACAGGAAATGCCTGCGAAGGAACTAGCAACTTATTCGAAACAGATTTCTTTGGCGAAACTGCCTACCTAAGCCAAAGCGGACAACTATATGGCGAAGCAATGGCTTTTGCCATGAACAAAATATATACTTTTGGCCCCACATTTCGTGCCGAGAAAAGTAAAACCCGTCGCCACCTTGCCGAGTTTTGGATGATAGAACCCGAGATGGCTTTTCATGATATATTCATGAACATGGATTTGATAGAAGCCATGCTCAAACGCAACGTTGGTGATGTATTGCGTGATTGCGATAAGGAACTCGATGTAATAGGCCGTGATAAAACTTTACTGCAAAACATTATAAAACCTTTTCCTCGCCTCACATACGATGAAGCAGTTCGCATCATTAAAGGGGAGCAAGATGTGAATGGTAAAAACGCCATCAAGTCATTAGAAGAGGACTTGGCTTATACCCACGAGCAAATTGGTATTATACAAAACGAAATAAGAGAACGTGAAGAAAAAATTGCATCTGGCAGCTTGAAAAAAGGTGAAATCAACTTTAACCAAAACAAAGTTGATACACTCAAGCAAACATTAAAAGATTTAGAGGAAGACGCCCGCAACATACCACAATGGCTTAGCAGTGCAAGGAATTTTGAATATGGAAACGATTTTGGCGGCAGCGACGAAACGGTGATCACCCGCTTGTTCGATGTGCCCATTATGGTATATAACTGGCCACATGCCGTAAAAGCTTTTTATCTAAAACGTGACCCCGAAGACGAACGTTTTGCCAGAGGTGTGGATGTGTTAGCACCCGAAGGTTATGGCGAAATAGTAGGAGGGGGCGAACGTGAAACCGATGTCGATTCCTTGGTTCAAAAAATTAAAGACCACGACTTGCCCATGGAAGCTTTCGAATGGTATTTAGATTTGCGTCGGTATGGTTCGGTAAAGCATGCAGGCTTTGGTCTAGGACTAGAAAGATTAGTATGCTGGGTATGCAAACTCCCTCACGTACGCGAAGCCATCCCATTCCCACGTATGGTAGGCAGAGTATTGCCCTAAGCCTTCGATAATCCCTATAGCCCTGCAAGCTTGCGGGGGGACAGACTGACATAAACAAAATATAAAATAAAATCCCGATAGCCCCGCTGCGGCGAGGGGAGTAAAATATAAAATAATCCTTGGATGGAATTAATAAATAACCAATACACCATAGGCGGAATACCAGCCTTGCAGATAGTAGAAGAATATGGGCAGCCCATATTTGTTTACGATGCTGCTAAAATTTCTTCACAATATCACCGCTTACAAAATGCATTTGTCGATTGCAAGGTGCAGATAAAGTATGCTTGCAAAGCACTCAACAACATCAATATATTAAAGCTATTAAAGAACGAAGGCTCGGGATTGGATGTGGTTTCCATCAATGAAGCCCATTTGGGTTTATTGGCAGGATTCGAACCACAACAAATATTGTTCACGCCTAACTGCGTTTCATTTGCCGAGATACAAGAAGCAGTGGAATTAGGAATTAGGATTAATATCGATAATATTAGTACACTCGAGCAGTTCGGGCATTTATATAAGGGAACCGTTCCCTGTTGCATTCGTATCAATCCACATATAGTAGCTGGTGGCAATGCTCATATACAAACGGGACATATCGATTCCAAGTTCGGAATCTCGATACATCAGATGCGTCATATTACCCGTGTGGTAAAGCAGGCAGGCATTTTTGTAAACGGACTGCACATGCACACAGGTAGCGATATTTTGGATGCAGGTGTATTTCTGCAAGGAGCCGATTTATTGTTTGAAGCCGCAAGCAACTTCCCCGATTTAGAATTCATTGACTTTGGTAGCGGATTTAAAGTTCCCTACAAAGATGGCGATATCACTACTGATATAGAAGCACTAGGCAAAGCAATAGGAGAGACCTTTAAACAATTTTGCAAAGAGTATGGTCGTGAATTAGAACTTTGGTTCGAGCCAGGTAAATTTATCGTGAGCGAATCGGGGCACCTGTTAGTGAATACAAACGTGGTAAAACAAACAACAGCTACAGTATTTGTAGGAGTAAACACTGGGCAAAACCATTTGATACGCCCCATGTTTTACGACGCTTACCATCGCATCGTTAATATATCGAACCCAACAGGTACACCGCGTATATATACCGTGGTTGGCTATATATGCGAAACCGATACTTTAGGCTGGGACCGTTCTATTGCTGAAGTAAGAGAAGGCGATGTATTGGCTATCTTAAACGCAGGTGCTTATGGATTTACGATGAGCAATAACTATAATGCACGTTTTCGTCCAGCAGAAATATTGGTGATGGACGGCAAAACACACCTCATACGCAAAGCAGAAACCATGGATGATTTAATGCGTAATGTTGTTGATATCGGATTGTAGTTATAAAACTCACGAAAACCGACCGCAGTTTTGCCAACGGTTGTGTGTTTCTTGTTAGTGGTTCCCGAAATAAATTCGGGGCCACCATATAAATTAAGATACTAATAACCGCAAACTAAATCCCACTTCAAAGTTCCGAAATGGACAACATATCGTTAACAGTAAACTAACTCCTAAGTCAAATTCCCGATAGGCCCCGATGGCTATCGGGTGATATATCGTCAATGTTCTCAAATACAACTCTCAAGTTTTGGTTCGATGAAATCCGCAAAGATTTGCTAGGTGAATATGTGGAAAACGAAGCCAATCAAATGGCGAAAATACTGCTTGAAGACCTTAGTATAATGAGGGTAAACGAGATTGCGACATCGCCCGATTTGGAACTCAGTTTTGCACAAATCAAACTAATTGAGGAGAGCCTTGCACGACTTTTACAACACGAACCCATTCAATACGTTACTGGCATTTCTGAATTTGCAGGATTGCAATTTGTGGTGAACAAACATGTCCTCATCCCCCGACCTGAAACTGAGGAATTAATTAATTGGATTAAGCAAGATTTCAAAGGCTCTGCAAATCAAAACCTAAAATGCATAGACCTTGGAACAGGAAGCGGAATTATCCCTATCACTTTACAATATGACAATCCCAATTGGGATTTTACCGCAGTTGATCTATCAAAAGACGCTTTACAAGTAGCATCCAATAATGCTGCAAAGCACAAGGCGAATATAATATTTATGCAAGAGGACATCTTAGGTCCGAAACAGGAATATGGTTTATATGATATCATTATTTCAAACCCACCTTATGTAACGGAAGCGGATAAAAACGCAATGCAAAAAAATGTGTTGGACTTTGAACCACATTCCGCTCTATTTGTTACCGATGGCGATCCCTTGCAGTTTTATAAAGCTATCATACAATTCGCACAAAAACATTTAAAAACTGAAGGATTTATATACTGCGAAATTCACGAAGATTATCATTCGCAAACCAAAGACTTGTTCGAAAAGTATTATACCCAAGTAGAATTAAAACAAGACATCCACGGCAAATACCGCATGATTAAGGCGAGTATATAGTTTATACCAATTCTTAAACTATAATAGTTCTCGGCCTGATGCGGATTAGTTTTTAAAATGGTAATAACGAACTACATCCCGAATGCCCCGCTTAATCCCGATCATTATCGGGATGCGGGGGGATTAGTCCCCTTTTTTTTGACTATTATATATTGAGTTTCGGTATTAATCTATATGAAACTTAATTCCTCCGTTAATAGATAGTGAATTGATAAACTGTTGCTGTGCAGCATTGCCCATCAACGAACTAATATTATATTTATAGCATCCTTCTGCAAATATACTTAGCTCATGTTTTATCTGATAATTGACCCCTGCACCCAATAACAAAGAAGCACCAACCCTGTTTGCAGATAATTGATTTGGAGCACCAAGAGCTTCCAACTGATGCGAAACAGGTGATAACGCACTTCCACTTTGCGACCCCAATAATTGTAAAACTCCGCCAGCTTTCATAAAATAATTAGACCGTTTATCACTAAAATTAAACCCAAAAGCTAGAGGGATATCAATATAATTAACTCTATATTGACTTTGAGCATTTATCTTATAAGAATAGGTGGTATCAAATATATGGTTTCCTTGCGGGGTGGTAGAGTCCTGCACTGAATATATACTATGCTGATAATCGCCTTTAAAACTATAGGAGCTATATCCAAAACCAAACTGTACAAAAAGTAGACGACCAAATTGGCGTATGGCAAATGCTTGGGAATTATAAGAAATAGCACGAACTTCATCATCTTTTCTAAATTGATTATATAATAGATCTGTTGAGTTTCCTTTGAAACGAACACTAGGAAAGTCAAAACCCACAGAAGCACCAAATTTCCAATTGGATTCCTCATTGTTCATATCAGTTTCGCTGGTATACATAAAATAAGTTGGGCCACGCCACCATTTGCCATCTCTGCCTGTGGCCACGGTTTTACTTTCCTCCTTTTTCCTGATATTTGGAGATGCTGTTATTGCAGTATCTGGAACTGGTGAAACGCCATTTTTTTCAAGCTCTGTATTTGTAGCAGGCACAATATTTTTCAATGATTTATCAGCTAATTGATCGTAGCTTTTTACAATATTATTGTTGACTACGTTATTGGTTTTTAAAATTTCATTTGATTTGAGCGTATTTGCAGAGGCCTTAATGATAGTAGGTAATTTAGCTGTGGGCGTATATTTTCTTGGGTTTGAATTAACAGCAAGATTATTGCCCTTTCTATTAGCAATAATATTTTGATTAGCTTCCTCAATAAGATTATTATTTTTTTGTTTAGTTTGATGCGTGCTTGTATTGTTCGATTCTTGCTCGGGTTGTGCAACTGCGGGTTTACTTGATTGCCCCACCATCGAACTTGTATTTGAATCACCATTATACAACCATACCAAAGAACTGCAGCTTCCTATGAGCAACAAGAGGAGCAGAGACCAACTCATATATTTCTTTTGCTGACGTCGACTATTGATATGCACCAATACATTTTGCCATACTTTTTCATTGGGTTGAGCTTCAAAGTTTTTAAATTCTTTGCTATATATATGTTCGGGAGTTACTTCATGGCTTGGATTATTCGTGAGGTTATTGACCTGCCTTTGCTGCAAAATCTTGTCCCACAAATCATTCTTGGGCTGTTGCTCAAAGCCCTCGAATCCTTCCTTGAATAAATCTTCTATATTTTTATTCATATTCGGCTAAATATTGTTGTTCTAATAATTTCTTTAAATAATTCCGGGCTTTAAAATATTGTGTTTTGCTGGTATTCTCCGTAAAACCTAGCATTTGCGATATCTCTTTATGGTTATAACCTTCTATGGCAAACATATTAAACACTAATTTATATCCGTCAGGAAGCATATTGATTAATTTGAGTAAGTCTTGTGCCTGAAGATTTTGCCCTACATTTTCATAATGCTGTCCAATATCCTCATTCAGATTGTTTATGTCTTCTTCAAACGCTGTTTTCTTATTTCTGTTATAAAAAGTAATGGCCGTGTTCACCATTATTCTTGCTATCCATCCTTCTAAAGGGCAATCGAACCTGAAATTTTTAAGGTGGTCGAAAACCTTTATAAAACCTTCCTGCACTACGTCTTCGGCCTCCTCTCTGCTTTTAACATAACGCAAACTTAGCCCCATCATTTTGCCACAATACTTGCGGTATAGTTTCTCTTGGAAAATCACATTTTCTAAAAGACATCCATCCACAAGTTCCTTGTCGTCCATATCAAATAATTTAGGGGCTACAAAAAACATGACCTAACAAAGGAACAAAAAGTTGCCTGTATAAAAAAATTTTTTTTTGTTTGAAATTCTTTGTACATTTGACTCGATAAAACTACCATGAAAAAGTCTATCAGCTTCATTTTACTGGTGTTTGGCCTATCTTTGGCTAAGTCGTCCTTTGGGCAATGTGAAAAGATATTTGCTGTAAATAACGTTAAAATTCTTGATTGTGGCCAAATCCAATTCAAATATAAAATTGAAAAAGGCAATGGAGCTATTCAGTTTGAGTGGTTTATTGACAATCATATTTTGATGAACAATAATGATTTCACACTAAAATATTCGGGCAAACGTTGGATTCCTTATACGATACATATCTGGAACGATTGCAGTGATTTTAAACAATACGATTCTATTTTTATAAACTATGAACAGGTATCTGTAATGGCGGCTCATGAACTTCAAAATTGTACGGATGCCAAATTCCACTTTATCAGTTCCAATCAAAACCAATTGCCGCAATTTTATGAATGGTCAGGCGACGACGGTTTTTTAAAAACCAATGAATGGGAACCTACGCACACTTATCCAGGCCCAGGAACCTATAAGTACACGCTTAAATACTTGGCAGAAGGGGCTTGTGACTATTCCTATTTTCATGGGGTTGTTACTATTAAAAATACCGCAACTGCAATTGCTGGCGATGACAAGACATTATGCATGTATAACGGGGAACAATTACTCTCAGGAATACCTGTTGGCGGCACATGGTCGGGAAATGGCGTTGATGGGAATGCCTTCGACCCGCAAAAAGCTGGTGTAGGCAAACATGAGCTACTATATACGACCCACGAAAATCAATGCGAGGCAAAAGATAAAGTTATATTTACAGTAAAAGATATAAATCCTGATTTTACTGCTGACGTTGTTGAGGGAATTGCTCCCTTAGTCGTTAATTTCAACAGTAAACTTAATAATAATCAATTTGTGTCTTGGGATTTTGGTGATGCAAACTCAAGCACTCTGAACAATTCTAATTTACCCAATCCTCTGCATATATATACCGAACCAGGTTTGTACAATGTGATTTTGAAAATTGATGATTTTGAAACTGGTTGCAGCGGTGAACGTATATACAAAAAGCTGATTAGGGTTTCAGAAAAGAATCAGCATAATATTATTATTAATCGTGGCTTGGCTATTTACCCCAATCCAACCAAAGGAGAATTTAAGTTTGTAGTAGAGAAAGACCAGAATGTAAACTACAATATTGACATCATTACTTTGAACGGACAATTGGTAACTTCATCGGGCTATATGTCTTTAGCTACAACCGAAATGAATTTGTCAAACCTGCCTAGCGGAATGTATTTGGTAAGAGTGAAGATGGATAATGGGAAAGCACTTACAGGTAAATTAGTTCTGATGAACTAAACCAACTGCACCTTATTAGGTAGTATTATTTCAAAAGTGGTGCCTTGGCCATAATTCGAATCAACATTTATTTGCCCATTCATTTTACTGATAATTTCTCGTACCATATAAAGACCAAGTCCTGTTCCTTGACTTAATTCGGTAGCCCTAAAGAACATTTTAAAAATCCTATCCACATATTCTTTTTCAATACCTATCCCATTGTCCGCTATACGAATTAAGGCATTTTCACTATCTATATGGATATTGATGTTTATATAATTATGAGGTTTACCGAAATCAGTGTATTTGATAGCATTAGAAATGAAGTTATTAAACAAAATGCCGATTAAATATCGGTCACCGATATAGTCTACCTCTTTCTGTATGGAAATAGTGGTGTTTATTTTATCAAAGTTGGGCAGAAACCTAAGTTGGTCAAACTTGTCGTTTATAATAGTTTCAAAATCCACAACCAATCTTTCGGGTTCATTGTGACTTATTTTGTGATACTCGATGATGTCTTTAATTACATTGTCCAATTTGGTCAATTGGTTTTTCATCATGTTCACATATATATTGTTTGGGTCGTCTTCACCATTCAGTTCAAACAAGTTTGTGAGGCCCATCACAGAAGTAATAGGAGAGCGAAGGTCATGAGAAGTCCGATATACCAGTGTGTTTAACTCTTCGATAATTTTTTGGAGGTGGTCGTTTTTTGAATTCAATTCCTCTTGGGTATTCACCATATCAGTGATATCTGAAAGGATTCCGATTAAATAACTTGGGCGGCCTTTTTTATCTTTTACAACCCCAGCCGTAAGCTCACCATATAAAGTATTGCCATCTTTTTTAATATAACGCTTTCGCAATTTATAAGTGTCAATCTCACCATTAATTGCTTTTGTCTTCAATTCATTGTGCAAAGACATGTCATCTATGTGGCTAATACCTGGAATAGTCTTTTCTTTCAATTCTTCTAAAGTATAGCCTAACAATTTCACCCATGAATCGTTAACTGAAATTACATTCCAATCGAAATCAACAATGGCTACACCTGATGGATTACGCTCGAACAAGTTCTTAAACCTTTCCTTGTCTTCTATCACTTGCTCCATCATATTATATTGCTCTGTAATATCTTTAAAGATGATTACCACATGGTCAGGATGCACTTCACTAAATTTATATATATGTATATCTAAAACACAAGGAGAAAAATCGAATCGCAAGGTATGGAAAGTAGTACGCAACTTGCCGAGCCTTTTAGCTTCGGAGATGTTATGCTCCATAAAGGTGGTTGTCTTTGTGCCATCAGGTTGAAAATGTGGTTGGTTCACAGTTACCTCAAAGTTTAAAAACTCCTCTCTGCGGCATTTAAATATTTCGAGCACCCGTTCATTGCAGTCCAAGTTTTTATATTCTGTAGAATCAAACAATACAATACCATCCAAATTATTGTTGAACAGATGTTTGTAAAATACATCCTTTTCTTGTTTCTGTTTTTCGTTCTCAATAATTTGGGTCACATCCACTGCGGTACAAAAGATAAGCTTATCATAACCCAGATAGTTTTTAATGATATCTTTGGTAATTCTGAAATAGCGAATTTCACCACTTTCCAAAGGTATTTCCACAACAGGGAATTCAATCTTACCCTCTTTAGACAAAACTTCAATATCCTGTTTCAGAAAAGTATCAAGCAACTCAAAATTCTCCAAGAAATCTTCATCTGTTCGACCTATAAAATATTCCGGTGGTCTCTTTTGAAAAGTAGCAAAGTTTTTATTCACCATCACATACCTAAAGAATTTGTCTTTAAAAAAGGTATAGTTAGGCGACAAGTCCATTAGTACTTGCACCTGTTCCTTTACTTCTTCATACAATAAGGTATCTCCATTTAGCATAAGAGGCTGCTAAATTAATACAAAATTACTTATTATGAGCTATATAATTCCTCCATTTGTCCATTACTCCTGCAAAATCTATCGGAAGTTCACTTTCAAAAATTAAATGCTCGTGCGTGGTGGGATGAATAAAACCAAGCATTTTTGCATGCAAAGCTTGGCGAGGTATTATATTAAAACAGTTATCAATGAATTGATTATATTTTGCAAAAGTGGTACCTTTCAAAATTTTATCGCCTCCATAAGTGGCGTCATTAAATAAGGGGTGACCCAAATATTTCATGTGTGCTCTAATTTGATGGGTACGCCCTGTTTCCAGTTGGCATTCTATCAATGTTACATAATGGAAACGTTCAAGCACCGTATAATGCGTGATTGCTTCTTTACCATAGTCGCCATCGGGGAATACTTGCATAATGCGTCGGTCTTTGAGGTTATGCCCTATATGACCTACCACTGTGCCTTTATCTTGTTCCACATCGCCCCATACCAATGCTATATATTTACGGTTGATACTATGGTCGAAAAACTGACGTGCCAAATGGCTCATCGCAATTTCTGTTTTGGCCACCACCAATATGCCTGATGTATCTTTATCTATCCGATGTACTAATCCTGGGCGAATCTCTCCGTTTCTGTGTGTGGGAAGATTTTGAAAATGATATACCAATGCATTTACCAAAGTACCATGGTAATTATTATATCCAGGGTGTACCACCATGCCAGCAGCTTTATTCACTAATAATAATTGATCGTCTTCGTATACAATATTAAGTGGTATATTTTCGGGGATTAACTCAGTGTCGCGAGGTGGGTTGGGTAGCACAATGCTGAGTTTATCAGCAGGTTTTACTTTATAGCTAGATTTTACTGGCTTGCCATTTATGATAATAGAACCTGCATCGGCTGCGGCCTGTATTTTAGTACGACTGGCATTCTGGATTTTGTGCATCAGGAACTTGTCCACCCGCAATGCACTTTGCCCATTGTCGACTATAATACTAAAGTGCTCAAAAAGTTCGGGTTGTTCTTCTATAATTTCAAGCTCGTCCATAATATGTGGCAAAGGTAGGTCTTGTGAGTCTGAGTTTATCGAAGACGGCATGGAAAGTATGATTCTAGTTTGTCCACCTTTCGATAAACTCAGGATGACAAACTGTATTTTTGCCCCATGCAAAATTTAATATTGGTTCATGGAGCCTTGGGCTCATCAAACTCATGGCAACATATCGTTACGCATTTGGAAGAACATTATTATATACACAATATCAATTTGCCAGGTCATGGTGCATCTTTAGAGCCAATGAAAGAAACTAATTTGAAATATTTCAGCGATTATATATTGAATTATACGGAAGGAAATAGGTTGAACGATTATATAATGGCAGGGTATAGTATGGGTGGATATTTGGGATTGTATATGGCAGCCAATCACTATAAAGGTTTGCAAAAACTATATACAATTGCCACCAAAATGTTGTGGGATGACGCAATTGCCAACAAAGAAGCAATGAAACTTGACTATAATACTGTAAGTGAAAAAGCACCACAATTTTTAACCATGCAACAAAATGCTCATCCAAATAACTGGCCTTATATATTATCCGATACTCAAAATATATTACAACAGATTGGACAAAATCCTATTACAACGGCTCATTTAAATGCTATACAAATTCCAGTACAAATGTGTGTGGGAAATAAAGACCACATGGTTACACAAGAAGAAACCTTGCAAGCCGCTGCTGAAATTTTAAATTCAAGTTATATAATTCTTGACGAACAACCACATATTATAGAAAAAATGAACGGCGAGATTGTTGCAGAATCTATTAAGAAATTTGCGGGATTATAATATATTATACCATTTCTTAAACTATAATAGTTCTCCGCCTGGGGCGGATTAGCTTTTAGAATGGTAATGCCGAACTACATCCCGAAAGCATTCGGGATTAGTCCCCCTTTTTTTGGACTATTATATATTAAGTTTCGGTATCAACCCATCCTATGTTTATTATTACTCGACATATTTTCAATATCCCAGTCAATTATTTTCACACATTCATGTTTGCGTTCAGGGCAATCGGGTAGAGTGCATATTTTACAGGAGAAATCAAGGCAGCCATCGGTATGCACAAACATTTCCACGCTAGGACCGAAATTTTCCTTTATTAATAAATCTAGATGATCAATTTCTCTGTGGGCTTCATGCACATTATAATACCAAGGCACCGTAAGGTGGCAATCTAAATGCAAAGTGCCTCCATATTTAATAATGCGTAGGTTATGCAAATCGACCCATGCTTCCCGTCTGTTGGTTTGCAATACATTTACTACTTGGTTCAATAATTTGTGATCGGCTTCGTCCATAATTCCTGCCACAGAACCACGTAATATTTTATAGCCAGATACTATAATGATAAATGCAAATAGTATTGCTACTATACTATCAATCCAAGTATAATGAAATATATAAATTAAAATAAGTCCTACTATGATACCTATAGTTGCATAGGTGTCTGACTGCATGTGTTTACCTGTGGCTTCTAATGCTACGGACTTATTTTTCTTCCCTTTTTTGATAGCATAATAACCCATTAAATAATTAATCACGGCAGTAAAAATTACCAGATAAATACCATAATCCAATCGACTAATTTCGTGTGGGTGTTGCAGGTTATTGATGCCTTCATATATAATTAAGAAACCCGATACCACCATTAAAGTTCCTTCGATAGCCGCAGAAAGAAACTCTACTTTGCCATGACCATAAGGATGGTTTGTATCACGAGGAAGGGACGACAAATATAAACTATAAAGTCCTACAAGTCCACTCACCACATTAATAGTATACTCAAGTGCATCGGTAAGAATGGCGACCGAACTGGTGAGGTACCATGCAAGAATTTTAATCGCAAAAAGTATGATAGTAATCGCTACCAGCTTTTTTTGTATATTATAGTTTTCGGCTGTTCGGTTCATTTTAACCTATATACACTAATCTCATAAAAAATATAAAATTCTAAATATAATCCGCGGCGGATAAAATATTCCTTTACCATCCAAATGCCACACTCACTGTGGGCATAATCGGCAACTGATTTACCCTCTTGTATTTTACCCTATCAAAATAGAATATATTTTTTCGATCATATACATTGGTGCAGCCCACATTCACATTCAGGTACTTTTGATGTTTCATATTATGTCTCCAATCCACACTAATATCCAAACGGTGATACCACGGTAAGCGGCCACCACCAATTTGTGCATATTGAATTCCCAAAGTGCCATTTGCATTTGCATAATTGCTACTAATTCCATTAGTAAAATCAATCTTCTCGTAGAACCCTTGTGTTTGCGTGAAGGGAAATCCGGAACCTAGATTCCACCGTGCATTAAATAGTACCCGATTGGTATTGGTTTGGTATTTATAACTCAACAATAAATTAATATTATGCCTACGGTCGAAGGTAGGGAAATACTGGCGAACACCATCATAACGGGTAACATAGGTAAGCGAATATACCGACCAGAAATACCAGTGTTTATTTTCCCATACATATTTAAAATCGAGTCCTTGTGCATAGCCATTTTCTATAATATAATCCATACGCAATTGTTCTGGCTTATTCTGATTTTTTTCGCTGTTATCATATATTTTATCACGGTTCACATTGGTGAGTTGTCCAAAGGTTTTGCGGTATGCTTCAATGCTCAAATTACTTTTGCGTGTTAAGTCAATATCCCAACCAATAAGTATATGATCCGATTTCTGAAGACGTGAAGTAACAGGTTTGCCATCAAAAGTTTTTGGTAAGTCTTCAGGACTGCTCAAGAAACCGTAGAATAAGTTCACCACATCTCTATCGCTCACTGCCGACATCAAGTTTTGAGAATAATGACCTGCCGCAAATTTCAATCTCATATAACTGGTAATATCATACTTGCCTTGGAAACGTGGCTCCAATGAAGAGTTTCCCAGCGACGCATAATATTGCATTCGCAAGCCAGGTTCCAATAAAAATTTACGCCAACGACGCTTGTACTTTGCATATAAGCAAAGCTCGGTACTAAAGTTCACTTGTTCTATCAATCTATCAGCACTATTATACGTATGAAAATCGGTTGCGAACCCATTGGTCTCGATGCCATATTTTAATTCATCGGCACTAAAAAAATAGGTAAAGTTAATGGCGGCATTAAAACCATCAATACTACTATAGCGTGGCTTTTGGTCAGTCTCTAGTTGCTGCATTTTGTAGCTGCTATAACCAAGCACGCCATTAATAACACTTGAATTCCCTTCAGGTATCATCAGGAAATTAAGATTACCGCCCCACGAGTCCCAAGCAAAATGGGTAGAACCAGGAAAACTAGTTCGGTCGCTAAACTTAAAAGTAGAAAAATTAAGTTTGCTGCCACCCGCCGCAGTCATATTCAGTTTACCAAAAAAATCTTGAAAAGAATAGGGGAGTGAGCCCTGCTCTTTTACAGCATAAGGATACAATTTGGGAGCACTTTGGTTGAGGTAAGAGTTACGATAACTTACCAAAAACGAAGAGCTTCCTTCGCCAGGTTTATACTTTTTAAGCGGGCCTTCAAATATGACTTTGGCCACAAAAGGCCCAGCAGAAGCCTTGCCCGAAAAATTCTTTTTATTGCCATCGCGGGTAGTCACATCAACCACAGCACCTATGCGGCCACCATATTGCACATTGAATGCTGCTGAGTGTACTTCTATATCTTTCATAATATCGCCATCGAAAACAGAATATAAGCCAATGGAATGGAATGGATTATATATAGTCATGCCATCGAGCAACATTTTGTTCATTACAGGCGAACCCCCACGAATATATAATTGCCCACCTTGGTCGCCACTGCTCACCACACCTGGAAGTATTTGAAGATATTGCACCAAATCGGGCTCGCCGCCCACCGAGGGCAATCGTGGAAATTCTTTTTTCGGGTCAATTTTTATAACACCTATATCAACTTTATTGCTGTCTTTTTTTTGACCACGTTTGGCGTTTACATCTACTACCTCCATTATTTTTGCTTGGGGTTTTAGATATATACTGATATTGTTGGCCCTATCTCCTTTAACGGTGATGTTTATTTCATAAATATCGAATCCTGAAGCCTCTGCTATAAGGTTATAATCGCCAATTTTTACTTTGCCAAAGTTATAAATACCATTCTTATCAGAGGCTGCTTGCAACTTGGTGCCGCTAAGCTTCACCACCACGTTTTCTAAGCTGGTGCCATCATCGGCATTTACAACTGTACCCCTCAAATCGCCCGATTGGCTAAAGGAGGAAGAAAATATTAGGAATAGGGAAAATGAAAATATCGTTTTCTTGAGTATATCTGTTCGCATAAAAAGTGTTGCAAATTAAGGCTTGTTTGGTTTGCCCACAACTTTGTAATAACAGAAAAACCTGTAAAATGGTTGCACTAAAAAATCTTCATAAATCATTCCGCCGCCAGCGGACGTTTATCCTTGTTCTTTAATTCTTTTTTCTTTATCCTCTATACTTGAAAGG
>JAWXAU010000145.1 GCA_034439655.1 Bacteroidota bacterium
AGGTTGGGCCGCTCCTACTGTGTCGGCCAATGAAATAATAGTGATTCCAAGTGCCTGCATTTTATTGGTCCAATCCGCTACAATATCTACATTCCATGCGTCACCATAAGGATTGCCAAAACCCATAGAAATATATACTACTAATGTTTTATTATACTTCGTGCAAAGTTCTTGCATCTGTTTTACCAGGTCAAAAGCATCCGATTGTGCAGTGTTTGTATTTCTATGCTGAAAAGTTTCGGAGATAGAAAACGGAAAACCCAAATAAGTTATTTCATTATAATGTATTGCAACTTCTGCCCCTCGCATATTTGCAACAATAGCGAGAAGTTTGGTATTAGTCATGTGCAGACCCTCAAGTACTTCTGCAGTATCAGCAAGTTGTGGAATTGCTTTGGGAGAAACAAAACTTCCAAAGTCCAGTGTATGAAAGTTGCAATTGAGCAAAGAATTTAAATAACTGATTTTTACATCGGTTGGAATAAATTCTTTCAACCCTTGCATGGCATCTCGCGGACATTCGACTATTTTTGCACTCATTTTTTTACAGAGTGCAAAGTTAAACCTATTTTAATTTCAGCATCGAATAAAAAATAAGTATGTCACCCTAATTTCTAATCGAAAGATTATCAATTTTTTAAAAAAAGAATTAACAAAAAATGCAAGAAGATGCAACCCTTGAGCCTGAAAAAGGTACTTTACAAGTTGAACCAAGAACCAAAAACGTAATGAACGAGCAAGAAAATCTACCCGTAGACCGCAACAAAGAAACTACTGAAGAACTAGACAACGACGAGACCCTTGAAGCACAAGCTTTAGCTGAGGAGAAAGTGGAATCTGAATTGGAAACTCCTGTAACGCCAGAAGCATCTGAAATTATTGAAGAAACTTCCATCGCTGAAAAAGTAATGGAAGAGGAAACAATACCAGTAGCAGATCCTGAATTGGAAACGCCAATTGCCGAAATTGTTGAACCTGCGGCAAAAGAAGTTACAGAATCTCCTGTCACTGAAATTTTATCGAAAGAAACAGAAACTCCCGCTGCCGAAATTGCAGCAGAAGAGCCTTCAGCAATTGCAGCAGAAAAAAATATAGAAACTCCTGTTGCTGAGATTGCAGCAGAAGAGCCTGCAGCAATTGCAGAAGTAAAAATAGAAACTCCTGTTGCTGAGATTGCAGCAGTAGAGCCTGCAGCAATTGCAGAAGTAAAAATAGAAACTCCTGTTGCTGAGATTGCAGCAGAAGATCCTGCAGCCAAAGCAGAAGAAGTTAAAGAAACACCTGTTGCTACAATAGAAGCAGAGGAGCCTGCAGCCATCGCAGAAGAAGTTGTAGAAACTCCTACTTTAATAACAAAAGCAGATGCGACAGCAGAATTGATTGCAAATACATCTCCTGATTTGAGTGTGTTTGATACCCACGACGAAGACCATAGTGATGACCATGCACCAGAATATGTATCCGAGGCAGAGGTTGCCAATTTGAAAAAACATAGCAAAGAAGAATTGGTTTCAATGGCTTGGGAAGCCGCTAAGCTGCCCGAATTGAATGAGGCTTCACAAACTTTCAGAAAATTACGTCCTATTATAGAAGTACTTTGGAATGCCGATTTTCAAGGAGCATTACAATTGTTTATTGAGAATGGCGGTGTTCGCGAAGATTTTGAATACAATGATCCTACCAAAGAAGAATATAATAGTGCTTATAAAGAATTTGCAAACCGTAGAGAAGCTTACCGCAAACAATTAGAGCAAGAGAAGATTAAAAATTTAGAAGCCAAGCGTGCAATCTTAAATCAAATAAAAGAAATTGCCGAGCAGGAAGATTCAAGTGGCAGCCTTCAACTTATAAAAGATTTGCAGCACCAGTGGAAAGCCATTCGTGCTATCCCTAATGAAGCCCGCGAAGAGCTATGGAATAAATATACTTATTTCCTCGACAAGTTTTATGATAACTTGGGCATCAATAACGAATTAAAAGAACTTGACCGCCGCAAAAACCTTGAAGTAAAAATAGAGCTTTGCAAAAAAATGGATGTCTTATTGGAAGAAACTTCTTTGCGTAAGACTATCATCATGCAGAAGAAATATTGGGAAGATTGGAAGAATACGGGTCCTGTTCCCATGGAAGCCAAAGACATGATGTGGGAGCGTTTCAAAGAAGCTGCTGATAAAGTATATGATCAGATAACTCAGAAATATCAAGCATTTGAAGGCGAACGTCAGATAAATTTGGATGCCAAAATTGCACTTTGTGAAAGAGCAGATGAGCTAACACAATTTGAGGCCAATACTGCAAAAGAATGGGTTGCCAAAATAGATGATGCCAATAAATTATTTGAAGAATGGAAAGCTGTTGGGCCTGTTTCCAATAAGTTGAGCGATGAAATTTGGGAACGCTTTAAAGCCGCTATCAACAAATTTTATGACAACAAAAATACCTTCTTCAAAAATATAGAAAAAGCCCGCAGCGAAAACCTCAGAATTAAAAACGAGTTATGCACAAAGGCTGAAGAGTTGCAGAATAGCGAAGATTGGGGTAATGCGACAAAAAGCCTTTTAGCTTTCCAAGACGAATGGAAAAAAACTGGCCCTGTGCATGAGAAACATAGTGAGAAAGTTTGGACCCGTTTCCGTACCGCATGTGATGTATTTTTTGAAAGGAAGAAAGAATTCTTCGCTTCTAAAATTCAAGATGAAACCAAAAATCTAGAAGCCAAAAAAGAAATCATTGCCAAATTGGAAGAACTTGCCAAGGCTGAGAACTCAGAGGATTTGATTGAACGCGTAAAAACACTCCAAGACGAATGGGGCAATTATGGTTTTGTACCCATCAAACAAAAAGATGATATACAACGACGTTTCAAAGCAGTGCTTGATGCCATATATCAGCGTATTCGTAAAGATTTCCAAAGCAATAATGTGACCCGCCACCGTAACCATTACGAAGTGATAGCACGCCAAACTGATGGCAAAGACATGTTATATAGCGAAGAGAAACGTTTGAGTGAGAGAATCAAACTCATGAAACATGATATTGATACTTGGCAAAACAATATGGGTTTCTTTGCAAACAGCAAAAACTCGGCTGCCTTCACCAAGCAAATTGAAGATAAAATAAAGGATGCTCAGAAGAAAATAAGCGGACTTATGGACCAACTTCGTACACTTCGCAATGTGAAAACTGGTAAGCCCGAAGAAGTAAAAACTGCAGCCCCTACCCCACCGGCAGAAACCAAAACTGAGGAACCAACGGTGGAGAGCCCTGCAAACACAGTAGAATAATTAGTCATTATTATTATAATAATAAGCCGTGTATTTAACGATATGCGGCTTTATTTTTGTTTGCATAAATGGAGACCAAAAAATGTAATAATGTATATTCCGCCACAGGCGGAGAACTATTTTAGTTTAAGAATTGGTATAACTTCACATTATCTATTAAGATATTTTCTGTGGGTTAATTTATATCTACATTTGTGCCTGATATGGATAAAGATATATTACAACAGATGCGTGCCAATTATGCCATGGGCATACTCAACAAAGAGGAAACATTGGCAAGCCCTTTCGAGCAATTTGAACTTTGGTTTGAACAAGCCATCAAATCGGAAGTGAATGAGCCGAATGCCTTTGTGCTAGCTACATGCACGGTCGAAGGGAAGCCCTCTGCACGTGTAGTTCTAATGAAAGGTTTCGATGATAATGGACTGGTATTTTATACAAACTATGCAAGCCGCAAAGGCAAAGAGCTCAGCGAAAATCCTTATATATCTTTGGTATTTAACTGGCTCGATTTGCAAAGGCAGGTACGCATGGAAGGCAAGGTGCAAAAAGTATCGGAAGCAGAATCAATACAATATTTTAATTCACGTCCTTTCGAAAGCCAAGTGAGTGCGGCTGTTTCGCCACAAAGTCGTGAAATAGAAAGTAAAAAAGAATTACAAGAAAAAGCCAAACAATTGATGATAGGTGGTCGCCATGATGTGATGAAACCAAAAGATTGGGGAGGCTATTTAATACATATAAATTATTTCGAATTTTGGCAAGGTAGACCCAATAGGTTGCACGATAGAGTTGCTTATAAACAAGAAGGCAATGCATGGAAAATTGTGACTTTAGCCCCATAACTGATTTTATACCTTAAATTACACTTCTCGAAAACCATTATCTATCTAAGCTCTGCGGGGAAATAAAAAAAATTACGCAAAATGCGTAACGCATTTTGCGTAATTTTGAATACCTTTGTGGAATGATTGAAAAGTATAATCCATTTTTAGTTTCTGGTTACAAAGATCCTGATACTTTTTGTAACCGCAAACAAGAAACTAATATTCTGACTCGCAACATAAAGAATAGAATAAATACTACCTTGTTTGCTATTAGAAGAATTGGAAAGACCGGGCTTATCCAACATCTTTTTGAAGGACTTAGCAAAAATAAAAAAATTGCCTGTATTTATGTAGATATATATGCGACCTCAAGTTTAAAAGAATTTACCAATACTCTTGCAACAGCCATTTATAAAAAATTTCCTCAAAACAAAGGTGTGGGAAAATTAATTGTTGATTTTATTAAAACATTTAGACCCGTATTGTCTTATGATGCACTAAGTGGTAGCCCTGAAATAAGTATAGAACTAGCCCGCCCCAAACAGTATGAACAAACCATTCAACAGTTATTTGAATTTTTAGATAAACAAAATATACAAATTGTTTTTGCTATTGATGAGTTTCAGCAAATAACAACTTACCCTGAAAGAAATACTGAAGCTTTCTTACGCACTTATATACAAAGATTAAAATATGTATCTTTTATTTTTTGCGGAAGCAATCAAAAAATTATGCATGAAATGTTTAATAGTGCTAAACGTCCTTTTTATGCCAGTTGTAGCAATTTAAATTTAGACTTTATTAAACCCGAAGATTATAGTAATTTTATTGAAGGCCAATTTAAAATACATAAAAAATCAATTACAAAAGATGCAATTGAGTATATATTAGAATGGACCTGCTTGCATACTTATTATACCCAATATTTGTGCAATAGATTATTTGCAAAGAATTTTAAAGCAACAAACCTAGAGCATGTAAAGGAAACATGCTTCGATATTCTAAATGAGCAGGAAAGCATATTTTATCAATACAGAAACTTATTGACAACTAACCAGTGGGATCTTTTAAAAGCAATAGCAAAAGAAGAATCTATCAGCCGATTGCATAGCAAAGAATTCTTGAAGAGATATCATTTGGGCACTACCTCAACCATTAGTAGGAGTATAGAATCGCTACTTGCCAAAGAACTTATACATAAGGAAGTTGGTAAAGAACAAATGTCATATTCTGTTTCTGATAAATTTTTAATGAGGTGGTTGCAGCGACAACAGGGTTAGTAATCAAGGCCAGTAATGCCCACTGCACTTCAATATTCTGATAATAGTTTATACCGAAACTCAATATTAAACACACTCGATTCTAAAATACTACGGTTTTCTAAACCCTAATCCTGCCGTAATTGGGCTCACATATATATAATACTTCGTACTATCGCTAATGGGCAACCCTATTTGATCATGATTCGTATTGCGGCTGCTAAATATACCTAAGCCGTTGTTTATATTTGAATAGTCTGATTTTTTTTGCACGATTGACAAACTAGGTTTATTCAAGGCTATATAGTTCGACAATTCTTCTCCAGCACCGTATAATAGCACATCGCAGGTGTCCATACTACGCCATACGCCAGGTGTTTTGGGGATATTGCTTGCAATTTGGTTGAAAAAATTCCCACCGTCCAAATCAAATTTTACTTGCCTGCTGCTTTTGGGATCATTTACAAATATATTTTTTGCAGCTACCCAACTAAAGGAATGTCTGCCTAGTAATTGGTTGCTCACTGAATCATATTCGGCGTAATGCAAAGTAAGTGTGGCTTCATATTCATAGGCCTTTTTCCCAGTATAAAAATAGTATGCTATAGTTTGATTCGGATATAAAGAGAACATCGATGTTTTGGTTTGTATAAACGAATTATAAACCATACTAGTATTGCTGGTATACTCTTTACCTGTACGTGGATTTTTTATATGTAAATTATAGGAGGCTGTTGGGCTTAATTTTTCAATTGAGGTATATAGTACAGCATCAGTAGATGCGAATACACCTTGTTGTTTGGGTGCATTATAATCGGGATAGAAATTAATATTCTGCACAATAGTGCTACCATCCATTATCCTTATAGCTACCTCTAGCGTATCAAAATATATAGAATCGCTAACCCCCGCCACACGCACCGCATCGCTGCCTGTATTGAGGAAAGATTTCTCGACACGTATATAATGTATAGGCTCGTTGGCATCGAGCAACGCATATACTACTGCTGTTTCTTTCCACTCGGCATTAATCGCTATATCGTTTTTGCATGATGTAAAAACTGATACTAGTAATATAATATATATAATATTTTTCATTTAATAATTTTCATTTGTATAATGATTGGCAAATCTGGAACCGCCACCATTAACCATTTACCATTATCACAGTTTTTTCTCTACCAAGGCACATACTTTCCTGCTTTTTCCTGTTTTGCCCGTTAGGTTATAATAATCGAGCACTATAATATAATGCCCCACTGCTGCTCTATCGCCATTGTCTTTAAACCCGTTCCAGCTCACTGATGCATTGGTACCAAACACTTGCCAACTAGCCAGTGTTTTCACCAAATAACCATTTACGTCATATATATATAGTTTGCCTGCATATCCTCCGTTTACAAATTTGATATTAATATTCAAAACATCGTCAATACCATCCGCATCGGGCGAAAATACCGTAGGTGAAATTTCCAATAAATCGTCGCCAGTTGTTGTGCCATTATACTGACTATTTGCATATCCAGGCGTACCAAAACCTACCGATCCTGCAGCACTCTGCCAATTGGTAATTTCATTGGTGGGCCGGGTAAAATTAACACGTTCGAGGCTCACGCCTTCATCATCGTCAACCAATAAATGGTGCATGTTTTTATTATATTCAAATTTATCTACCTCCTGCAAATTGTTATTGAGTATAACAATACCCCCTTTATCATCGAGATAGGAAGGGAAATTAGTAACATTGCAAAACCAAAGGGGGTTAATAGTTTGATAATACTTTTTTATGATGTTTTCATCCTCGCTCAAGCATACATATTGACCGGGCAATACTATATATCCATCGGGAGCTGCGATAGTGACGCCACTATATTGCCCATCAACAATACTTCCCAATTGTAAATTTTTCAAATCGACGGCATGGTTGCTTTTATTATATAACTCTACATAATCCACACAACCAGATTTCGGATTGAACATGATTTCGTTTAACGCTAAATCGCCAGTATCAATAGCATCTGTGAGCATAAATTCGATGGCGTCATCGTAACCTTTATTACCACTACAATCGTAAAAACCTTTTACCGAAACTTTATATAATTTATGATGGCCAAAGGTATCATTATATATAAGTTCGTATACTGTATAATCGGGAGAAATTGATTGAATAGACACAGGTAATAAACCCCAATTACTTACTTCAATTGAATCAATATGTATAGAATTTGAATCGACTGGCTCGGCAAAATATAATATCAATCTATTAGCTGCTGGCACATATACCCTAGCCAGTGTTGGTTTTTGGTTATCGGGATTGGATGCTTGTACCGAATTGTTCCTGCCGGGTGTGCCACCAAGTTTGTCGCTAGTGGGTTTCCAATTGTTGATACCACCACAAGGGTTATCGGTATCAATCATTTCTAAACTCCAACCTCCATTTCTTTTCAAGCTATTACCATACCAAGCATCGCTATAATTTACGGTGTGTATTACTTGTCCGATTTCGTTAGTTATCGAAATTCTATCACCACTATTGTTTAATGAAGGGAACGACGAAAGTCCAATGGTAGTTGCATAAGGTGTCATTTTACTTACAAAAGCTTCGTGACACATAACCAAAAAACTATCGGGTCTTAGCACTGCAAATACAATTTTAGCTTTAGAGACGCCATCGCTAATGGTCCAATTTTTTATGAGTATTGGGCTTTTTGAACGGTTTTTTAGTTCCACCCATTCCATATTGGGCAATGGCGTGTTGGGTAATGGATTTGTATATATTTCATCGATTACGATGTCATTAAATTCTGCAATTTTATAATCTTGATATATAATAGTCCCTGTCATTTTTTGTGTATTCCCTTCACAATCGGATAGGCCAGTTATTTGCAAATTGTAGGGTTGACCATTCTTCATATTATTTGACAAAAGCAAAGTAATGGTATCGAAAGTGGTATTGATTTGTTTGCTTATTATAGATATAAAATTACTATAAGCAAATGTCGCACTTGCGAAAGATGATGCTGTGATTGGTTCTGACAGCGAAACCGAAACTGTATTTTGTGAAGTATAAAACAAATACGAAATATCGGGCGATGTTTTGTCAAGTATAGTGCTCAATATAGAATTACCTTTACCGGGTGTGCCGCCAATAGCATTTTTTGAAGCTGCCCAATTGGTAATGCCATCGCATTGGGTGAGCGGATTTATTCGTTCCATACTCCATCCTCCTTGTGCTTTGGTTCCATCATGGTACCACTTGTCAGTATAATTAACTTCATTGATTAGTTGACCCAAATTATTTTTAAGCGTTATTTTATCGCCTGTATTATTAAGCGAAGGGAAGCCATTTACAATTGCTATGGGGCCATATACTGCATAATCGCCCGATGATACATGTGAGCATAATATAATAAAGCTATCGGGAGGAATAGTAGGAGTGCCGAATGTGTTTGACAAGGTACCTGTGGATGTGCCATCACTAATAGTCCAATTGGTAAGATCGATACTAAATTTATTGGGATTATATAATTCGATAAACTCATAATCGGGCAAACCGATTTTAGGTGACTGATCGGCAAATAGTTCATTGATTAAAATAGGCTTTACCGTTTGTGTGGAATATACAAATGTCTTGTTCAACCCATTCACTTGGTTGGCAGCAAGGTCTTTTACATTATTTATTGTTAAAGTATAAGTGGTATTGATGGTGAAATTGTTTGCAAAAGTCAAGGTTACTGTTTGCAAATTATCAAATATTAAACTAGCTGGATTTCCAAGTCCGTTGTTTCCTATATAATTTGTTAAAACCTTTGCCGATGTTGCGTCCAACAATTCATCAAAAACTACTTCCAGTTTATTTACCGATAACACATTAATGGAGGCTAGGCCAGGCGGTATGGTATCTAAACTTGATTTTATAGTTATATCATCCCAATAAAAATTAAGCACATTGGTAGCAGTATATCTGCAATACATTCCTGTATATGATGTGGAGGTGAATTGGTTATCGGTGGCTGAGCCTTCTATTGCATAAGATTGCTTGCCCGAAGTATCGCTTAATAATTGCCACAAGCCACTTGTATTCCTTTGCACTTTCACACGTAGCTGATTCAAGGATTTACCAACGGTAGCAGGACGACCGGCAATAATCCTCACCCTATTTATTCCAGTTTGTTTATATAATGCTATGCTATCTGTTGTTCCTGTGCTTCCTCCCAATTGTATATAGTATCCGTTTAAACTTCCACTGAGGTCTTGTTGATCCGACATTAAATAATATCGGCAATAATTTTGTAAACTAGGGCTCAGATTAAACTTCACCCAAAAGCTCCATTCAGTATTGGATACCATGGTTGAAGGAGTTGAGAGATATGATACTTCGCCTCCCGTGCCATTGCTTTGTAATTGTTTGCTCCCGTTAATACTATATAGACTTGCACTTCCACTCCACGCTGGATTAGAAGTAAAATCTCCATCGTCAAAATTCTCGGTTACTTGTGCAAAAGCAGAATTGCAAAGTGTAGAAATACATAATATAAAAGCTATCCTCAACATCAGCCCACGAAAATAATGGTGATTGACCAATTTACCTATATACATTATGTTATGCTTTATCAAGGGTAAATCCAAATGTGGTCCCTTTACCATCAGTGCTTCGCACATGTATGGTTTGCTCGTGAGCCTCTATAATATGTTTCACTATGGACAACCCTAGTCCCGTGCCGCCTTCATCACGCGAACGCCCTTTGTCGGCCCTATAGAAACGTTCGAACAAACGGGGCAAATGTTCCTTGTCTATACCTTCTCCATCATCAGCTACTTCCGTTAATATATGCTCACCCATTTCATAAAAACCGATGCTTACCTGTCCATTATCTTTTCCGTATTGCACGGCATTCACAATCAAATTTACCAGTACTTGCCTTATTTGCGATTTATCGGCTTCCACCCAAAATGCTTCATCACAGCCATCTTTTATTCTTAAATTAATACCTCTATTGCTTGCCCGCATTTCTATCTGGTCAAATATTTCGTGAACCATTTCATTGATGTCAAACCGTTCCATTTCAGGTTGGTTCTCCCCGCTTTCCAGTTTAGAAATATTGATGAGGTCTTGTACCAAGTCCCCCATCCTATCGGCACTTTTGGCGGCCTTCTCTAAAAATTTGATATTCACCTCTGGGTCGTTGATAGCACCGTCAATTAAAGTATGTATATATCCTTGCAAATTAAAAATAGGTGTCTTTAATTCATGACTCACATTGCCCAAAAACTCACGCCTGAAAGCTTCTTGCGTGCGTAGCTCTTCCAATTCGATATTGCTACGGGCCATCCAGCCTATTACCTCATTGTTCACTTCGCCAATGGGGTCCGATTCCAAATTAATCCTTTTAATAATGGGGCTGCCCTTCTTATGACTTTTCACATCGTGAATGGTTTTATATATCAATTTTATTTTACGATATATAAATACTTCCAAGGCATAGTATACCGCCACAAAAGACGATAAGGCGATAATACCAAAGAGAAATACGGCTACATTAAATTTATGCGAGATAATAAATGCCACGGTACTGCCCACAAAAGCCACAATAAATGCGGTGAGCAGCGAAATCATGGTGGGTGTGGGGTTGCGGAACATGTGGGATTGTGAATGCAAATATAAAGTATATGAATTACTAATATGCTTAAAAACAAAAAAGCTCAGCAATAAATTACTGAGCTTCGATTGTCTCGTCCAACAGACGAGAGGATTCGAACCCGTCTCGTCCAATTAGACGAGACCGTGAC
>JAWXAU010000146.1 GCA_034439655.1 Bacteroidota bacterium
CAGCACACACCCGATGTTAAATTGATAACGGCATTTATCTTCGCCAAGGCCTTTTGTTTGCCCTTGCTCACATTGCCAGGGAATATCCCTCTCAGTATAACCTAGACGACTTTGATAGTAGCAAACACCATTTCCTCTAAGAATGACGCTATCTTTTTATTATCCTTTGAGTTTCCAAAATCGGTAAGTGATGGCAGATTTTTCATATAAAAACATTGAGAATGTGACATCTCAATGATGGTTGAAGCTAATGAACGGGGAAATTTATATTTAGGATTAAATTCCTTAATTATATCCGCAATCCGTCCGCAAAAATCTTTATAGGGCTTAAACAATTTTGCTTCGTTATACTCGGTTACGTTTCTTGTTAGATATGACTTTGCACCTTCTGACATAACTATATCATAAAGCAAAGTTTCATTTATGTAGGGTGTTGACACATCATCAACAACAGGGTATGAAAGGAGGGCAATTGCTTTTTTTAATTTTGTTTCAGGCTTTAATACATTATTTGTATGAAAGAGCAATCTGTATTCCTGCCAACCCCAATACCAATCAACAATATAAATAAGCAAGAGGTGTTTGTTTTCAAAATAACGATAAATCCCTGCTTCTGTAGTTCCAATTTCAACGGCCAACTTTTTAAAGGTAAATGCTTCAAAACCTATTTGATGAATAAGAAGAATGCCTTTCTGAATAATTTTTTTGCCCAACTCTGTTTCTTCCGGATTTCGCAGAAACAGCTTTTCGTTCATCGTAATTCTCAGGTATAAATCCATATCTCAAAAATGTTTCGGCAAAAGTAAACAAATTTTATTTGATAGTAATACTATTTTTTTAAATTCATTTACTATCTTTGCCACGAAATCAATTTTACAACAATGAAACATCTCTTTAAAGAAATCAAAAACGATTTGCCAGCCAGCATAATCGTGTTTTTTGTAGCAGTGCCTTTATGCCTCGGTATTGCTTTGGCGTCGGGGGCACCGCTGTTTGCGGGCATTATTGCAGGTATTGTAGGCGGAATTGTGGTAGGTTCTGCAAGCGGTTCGCAGCTTGGTGTTAGTGGACCAGCGGCAGGTCTTGCGGTTATTGTGCTAAGCTCCATTGCCACATTGGGCGGTTCTTGGGAAGCCTTTTTACTTGCCATAGTTTTGGCTGGGGTTATTCAACTAATCGCAGGGTATTTAAAACTGGGAACGATTGCCTACTACTTTCCTTCATCCGTTATTAAAGGAATGCTAACTGGTATTGGCTTACTCATAATCTTGAAACAAATTCCTCATGCATTTGGTTACGACAACGACTTTGAAGGGGACGATGCCTTTCTTCAAGCTGATGGGCAAAACACTTTCTCGGAACTGCTAAATATTTTAAACTATCTAACCCCTGCTGTAATGCTCATTACAGGAGTGTCGCTATTTATTCTACTGCTTTGGGATAATGTTCTAACCAAAAAGCATAAAATTTTCGGAATGATTAACGGACCATTGGTAGCTGTAGTAGTTGGAATATTGTTGAATTATTTATACCAAACAGGCATGCTTCCATTGAGTTTAAATTCTAAACAAGTGGTGAATATTCCTGTGGCGAGCAGTATCGGTGAATTTTTTGGACAATTTACACTACCCGATTTTTCAGCCTGGAAAAATCCACAAGTATATTTAATCGCTATTGTTATTGCTATTGTCGCGAGTTTGGAAACATTACTTTGTGCTGAAGCCACTGACAAACTTGACCCCGACAAAAATGTAACCCCAACTAACAGAGAACTTAAAGCCCAAGGCATCGGAAATATTCTTTCAGGATTTATTGGTGGGTTGCCGGTAACACAAGTAATTGTTCGCAGCAGTGCCAATATTACTTTTGGCGGTAAGACAAAGTTATCTGCCATTTTGCATGGTTTCTTTTTACTAATAAGTGCCATTGCAATTCCGGGACTATTAAATATGATACCGCTTGCTACCCTTGCCTCGATACTATTTGTGGTGGGATACAAATTGGCAAAACCTGTTCTGTTCAAACACATGTATAAATTAGGTTGGGGGCAATTTATTCCGTTTATTGTTACAGTGGCTGCTATACTTCTAACCGATTTGCTCAAAGGAATTGGAATTGGAATGGCAGTTGCAATTTTCTATATCCTTCGTAACAGCTTCCGCAATCCATTTCATCGCATCAAAGATGAAAATTTTGCAGATAACGAACATGTATTTGTCTTGGCTGACGAAGTTTCGTTCCTCAATAAAGGAAGCATTCTTGAAATGCTTAACCATATTCCGGCAAATACAAAAGTTGTAATTGACGGCTCAAATTCAACAAGCATTCATTATGATGTAATAGAAATAATTCAGAATTTTCAAATCCAGGCAAAAACAAAAAACATAACGCTTGATGTAAAAGGAATAAAATTACCAGGTAATTAAATCAATCATTCACAATTATAAATTCAAAAAAAATGAAAACATTAACAAAAGAAATGCAGGAAGCTACTACTCCTGCAATGGCATTAGACTTATTAAAAGAAGGGAACAAAAGATTTCAAAACAATCTTAAAGTGAACCGCAACCTTTTACAACAGGCCAACGAAACATCAGACGGACAACACCCATTTGCAGTAATACTTAGTTGTATTGACAGCCGAACATCTGCCGAGTTAATTTTCGATCAGGGGCTTGGTGATGTTTTCAGTATTAGAATAGCTGGAAATATTTTGAACGAAGATATTTTAGGCAGTATGGAATTTGGATGCAAGGTAGCAGGGTCAAAAATTATTGTGGTTTTAGGGCATACAAAATGCGGTGCGGTAAAAGGTGCTTGCGACCATGTGGAAATGGGTAACCTGACTGCCTTGTTGACCAAAATTAGACCAGCAGTAGAAGATGAAACCACAACTACAGAAAACAGAAATTCCAGCAACGGAGAGTTTGTAGAAAAAGTGGCGACAATCAATGTGAAACGAACTGTAAAATCTATTATGGAACGCAGCCCTATTTTAAAAGAAATGATTGAAAACGGAGAATTAGGAATTGTTGGTGGAACGCACGATATTACAACAGGGCAGGTTACTTTTTACGCTGAAACATTGGTTACTAATTCCAAATAGATAAGTGAAATAAAATTAACAAATATTATGTATTACCGTAACTTTATTTTAATCGTTATTCTTGTTATTTATACTTTCCTTTTAGCACCGATAAATTCTTTAGCCCAAAGCAAAAATGAACCAATCGGCCAATGTTTTGTTAAGGGCAATAGAAAGGCAATAGAAAAGAAAATGACAAAATTGATTTTAAAAGTAAGCAAAGAAACAAGGTGCCCCATTAATAGTATTACTTATTCTATTATAAAGAAATATACTGTTTTTTACACAAACCCTTGTCGCCATTTACCTAAAGTCATTACCTTTTATGCATGCGGACAAGTGTTCACATATAATCATCAAGGGTTGAGTGGAGCCGTTGGATATTGGTTACTTGGTAGCTGGAAGAAACAAAAAAATTGATTGATGTTTTGGGCTTGCTATTGCATATAATTCAGATTTAAAAAGTAAATGATACAAGAAATAATCATCCCCTTAATATCTTTAATTGCCCTAGAGATTATATTGGGTATTGACAACCTGATTTTTATTTCTATATTATCAGACAAACTGCCGCCTGAGAAGCGAGGCAGGTTGCGTTTTATGGGCATTGCCCTTGCTTTGATTATCAGACTATTGTTATTAACCGCTATTGCATGGATATTAAAATTAGACAACACTTTATTTACCATTTTTGAAACAGCTATAAGTGGCAAAGGTTTAATATTAATTATGGGCGGGCTTTTTCTTATTTACAAAAGCACAAAAGAAATTCATCACAAAACACAATCAGCAAAATCTGATAGTGCAATTAAAAATATCAAAACTCATTCTTTTAAGAAACTATTGGGCGAAATAGTTTTGTTAGATATAGTATTTTCTGTTGATTCCATTATTACCGCAGTTGGAATGGTTACTGAACTTTGGATTATGTACACCGCAGTTATTGTAAGCCTGATAGTGATGTTGTTTGCCGCCAAGCTATTAAATAATTTCATTAGTAAAAATCCATCCTTCCAAATATTAGCTTTATGTTTTTTAATGATGATAGGCGTAGCCCTTTTGGGCGAAGGTCTGAATTTTGAAATCCCCAAAGGGTATATATATTTTTCGATGGCGTTTGCATTTTTAGTAGATATTATTCAAATGAAATCTGATAAAAAAAAATAGGCTAAACACTATAAAATATTATACAACTCTGCAGTTAAACAATTCAGTAACTCTGCAATTAAAACAACCAAGCGGGGATGGCGATGGTGCAAGTTGAAAGGCTCGGCAGTGCTAATGCCCTATTAAAGATGCAAATACCAAGCATATCGGTTTAACAAATAAATATAGATGGTGCACACAGCACCCATGTGCAAACGCGGTGGGCAAGGAAAATCTTTGCAAACAATTTTTTTTACAGGTGATATTATCATACTTTTGCGGCCCCAAAACCACCTTCGAATATTTGAAGTTTGCTAATTCTGTTGAAAAAAAATAGCTCCAATAGTATATAAAATAAGAAACCAATTAATATATGAAAATAAAACTCGCAATTATTTTATCTGCTTTTTTAACAATAGCAATTGTATCCTCAATTTCCTGTAAAAGACTAAAAAAAGGAGTATTGGAAATTCAGCATAAATTATTTGGATCCTTTGGGGTTGAGACATATTATTTTACCATGATTGTAGATGATGGTATTTATACACCCAATGTTGAATTTAGATATAATCCCACCTCTAACTATGGTACTTATACAGCCTATTATTGGCCAGATAAAAGTTCAAGTGGCTTGGGTTATAAAAAAAAATGTGATGATGGTATGCAAGTCGTTTTTAAGACAGGAAAGGAATGCAGTGGTAAATATTCTGGCGAAAATGGACATTGGCCCGCCGAAAGTGGTGCAAGTGGCGGAGGTACTCCCGCACCAACAGGCACTACCACCACAGAAATACTAAACGTGCATATGACCGGAGACAGAAAAGACAGGCAGTATCAAATGGTAAACATACCAGCCAACGTAAAGTCAATGGAAATAAGAACAAAAGAAACTGCCCCTAATTCAACGTGGAACGAGACGGACCTTTTTGTGAGAAAAGGAACAAAACCCACCACGAAAGATGACCCATTTACCTCTGGAGGATATACTGCAGATTACGCAAGTTTAAGCAATAACAGAGAACAGGATGTAGTTAAGATCTCCAACCCACCATCGGGGGATTGGCATATCATGCTTTACAATTATAATTCGAGTTATTATTTTTCTAATCTTGTAGTGACAATCACTAAATAGGTACTTTAATATAATCAATTGGATTAATTTCTTTTTGTTTGGTCACTCATGCGGTGGCTTTCTTGAACAACAATACATATTGATAACGAAACTCAATATATAATAGTCCGAAAGAAAGGGACTAATCCCGCCGCCGCGGTGGGCCAATCGCGGACGGCTCGAGTTTTTTGCAGACCCAAAAGCCAACCCAAAGGCAAAATAAAAAGAGTGCAATCGCCAACACTTTAATAAATACCTTTGACTGATGAATATTACGGAACAATTCAAACACATTTTTGAACCTGAATTACTAAAAGAATTTGAGGAGAAAGCAACACATATTTCAGCTAAAGAAGGCGATATCATTCTTGATATCGGACAAACGGTTCGTGTTATACCAATAGTTATTTCAGGCACTTTAAAAATTTCAAGGATTGATGATGGCGGACATGAGCTGCTGCTTTATTACGTAAGCCCCAAAGAAAGTTGTGCCATGACTTTTACTTGTTGTATGCAGCAATTTCCGAGTGAAGTAAAAGCAGTTGCAGAAGATGATGTGGAGTTTCTTGCTATTCCAATTTCTACTATGGATGAATGGATGATGAAATACCCAACATGGAAAAGTTTTGTGATGAAAACAATCCGAGCCCGATTTAACGAACTGCTTAAATCCATTGACCAACTTGCTTTTCAAAAATTAGATGAACGGCTAATTCATTACCTCAAAGAAAAATCGAAAGCAACAGGTTCTTCACTCATCAATCTTTCGCACGAACAAATTGCTAACGAAATAGCAAGCTCACGCGAAGTAATTTCACGCCTCTTGAAAAAATTAGAGAATGATAAGAAATTGCTGCTGTATCGCAATCAAATTAAGTTGTTAAAAGAACTATGATTGTTGTCAATGTGAATTGTGACTATAGTCACCGTTTATCATTTTTCATTGTCGGATCTTTGTGGTGTAATAATTCAATATTTAAAATTATCAGACAATGAATAAAAACATGGGTTCAGCAGACAGAATAATCAGGATACTGGTGGCTGTGGTAATTGCAATTCTTTATTTCTCAAATCAAATCAGTGGCACAACAGCAATCATACTTGGAGTGCTTGCAATCGTTTTTGTAGCGACAAGCTTTATGAGTTTTTGCCCTTTGTATTTTCCCTTAGGAATTTCGACAAGAAAAAAACAGTTATAAGATGGAGTGGCAACAACCTATCACAGTTGCAATCATTGGCATTGTAGCCGGACTGCTTGGCGGTTTGCTTGGCTTAGGCGGAGCAATCATTATCATTCCTGCCTTGGTAATGCTACTTGGATATTCGCAACAGATGGCACAGGGCACAACACTTTTAATGTTAGTGATGCCAGTTGGTGCATTGGCGGCTTGGCAATATTATAAAGTGGGAAATGTGGATGTAAAAACGGCACTCATTCTTGGTGTAGCATTTTTTGTGAGTAGTTTCATAGGTGCGAAATTTGCCAACCAAATTCCACAGGATATTTTGAAAAAAGTATTTGCCGTATTGCTGCTAGTGATTGCCGTGAAGATGTTGTTTTTTGAAAAAGTATTAAAATGAATTGTAACAAATGTCACTGTATAGTATATTTTATCACCGCACCTTTGCACCATCAAATTATTAAATCATGGAAATCAAACAATTTGAAGACAAAAATTTAGCCCACTACTCCTACGCTATTTTGAGCAAAGGAGAAGTAGCATTGATTGACCCTGCCAGAAACCCGCAGCCGTATTATGATTTTGTAAAACAACACCATGCAAAAATTACTGCTATAATTGAAACACACCCTCATGCCGATTTTGTAAGTAGCCATTTAGAAATTCACAACACAACAGGTGCAACAATTTATGTGAGCAAACTTTTGGGTGCTGAATATCCACACCAAACTTTTGATGAAAGTAATACAATTGTTTTAGGCAATATCGCCTTAAAAGCATTGGACACTCCTGGGCATTCACCCGACAGTATAAGCATTGTAGCAATTGATGAAAACGGGAAACAGCAAGTCGTCTTTACGGGCGACACTTTATTTCTTGGTGATTGTGGCAGACCCGATTTGAGAGAAAGTGCAGGTGCAATTACCGCTGCAAGAAGCGAACTTGCAAAGCAGATGTATTATTCGCTACGCAATAAGTTACTTACATTGCCCGATGAGGTGTTGGTGTATCCTGCACACGGTGCTGGAAGTTTATGTGGCAAAGGATTGAGTGAGCAAAACACAAGCACCATTGGTGCAGAAAAAATTGCAAATTGGAGTTTGCAAAATATGAGTGAAAATAATTTTGTAAAGGAATTATTATCAGACCAACCCTTTATTCCAAAATATTTTCCGTTTGATGTGGGAGTAAATAAAAAGGGTGCTGATAATTTCTCGGAGAGTATTTCTAAAGTTGAAAAAAGAGAACCTATAACTTGCCAAGGATGTGCAAATTCTTTGAACCCTGCCATTGCAATAATTGACAGCCGACCACAACAGCAATTCAAAAAAGCACATTTGAAAAATGCCATCAACCTGATGAACGACACCAAATTTGAAACTTGGTTGGGCAGCATAATTAATCCTGATGAACAATTTTATTTGATTGCGGAAAACGAATCTATATTAAACAAATTAATAGAACGCACTGCAAAAATCGGTTATGAAAAACAAATTGCTCTGGCTTTTGTGAGTGACTTTGGGAATACAGAAATGCAGTTATTTGAAAGTTCCACATTGCAAAATAATGAAGACGCTTACACCATCATCGACATTCGCAATCATTCGGAAGCAAAATCAAACAAAATATTTGCAAACTCGATTCATATTCCTTTGCACGAATTGAGAGAACGGACAAATGAAATTCCATTACACAAACCCATTTTGGTGCATTGTGCAGGTGGTTACAGAAGTGCTGCAGGTGCAAGCATTATCAAATCAAAAATAAACGGTTCATCACAAGTTTTTGATTTAAGTGAAGAAGTAAAGACATTTCAAAAATGAATTTAATCCTAAAACATAAACTTACCATCATCGGAATTATTGTCGGTGCTATAGGTGGATTTGCTTACTATTATTTTGTAGGTTGTGCAAGCGGCACTTGTGCCATTACTTCAAAACCCTTAAACAGCACTTTGTATGGTGCTATGATGGGAGGTTTATTATTAACTAGCTTTAAAAAAGAAAAAACAAAAGAATAATGAAAACAGAAGAAATCATCGTGGCCAATATCAAATGTGGTGGTTGTGCTACAACAATTAAAAATGAATTATTAAAATTGAATGGCGTATCGGATGCCGAAGTATTCAATGAAAAAGATATGGTAAAGGTATCGTATGATAACACGGCAAAGCGACAAACTATAATAGACAAACTGCACTCACTTGGTTATCCGGAAGCAATTGAAAAGAACGGATTGCTTCTGCAATTAAAAAGCTATACCAGTTGTATGCTTGGCAAAATCAACAATCTAACTCATTAAAAAATTTCAGAACAAAACAAAAATTAGAATAATGAACAATATCACAATTGTAGATGTAAGGACTACCGCAGAGTTTATGGGAGGCAATGCTACAGGAAGTATCAATATTCCCTTGCAAGAAATTCAACAACGCATAGAAGAAATTAAATCATTACAACAACCAATCATTCTATGTTGTGCAAGTGGCAACCGCAGTGCACAAGCAGCTTCATTTCTTATGAGTTGCGGTGTGGAATGTAAAAACGGTGGAAGTTGGTTGGATGTGAATTATAATTATCAAACAACATAAAAAAAATAAATATATGATACAACTTCTCAAAAATTTATTTGGCTTTGGTCCCAAAATGGATTACAAAGAACTGATGCAAAATGGAGCACAGATAATTGATGTGCGAACCAAGGGCGAATTTCAAAGCGGACACATCAGCGGTTCAGTAAATATTCCATTGCAAAGCTTGCAGAATAATTTCTCGAAACTTAAAAAAGACAAACCCGTTATCACCTGTTGTGCATCTGGCATGCGAAGTGCTTCGGCAAAAGGCATTTTAAAATCAAATGGATTTGCAGAAGTATATAACGGTGGCGGATGGATGAGTTTACAAAACAAAATTAAATAATTATGGAACCACACTATTATAATGTAGAGGTTAATTGGAATACAGAACGCAAAGGTGTTATGTGTTCGCCTGAGTTGAACCGTGATGCTGGCAGTTGCATTGAAGTAGCAACACCACCTGAGTTTCCGAAAGGCATTCCCGGAATCTGGTCGCCTGAACATTTATTTACAGCCGCGGTAAGCAGTTGTTTGATGACAACATTTTTATCAATTGCTGAAAATTCAAAACTTAATTTCAAAAATTTCAGTTGCAAATCCAAGGGCAAATTAGAGCAAGTGGAGGGCAAATTTATGATGAGTGAAATTATTCTTGAACCCACCGTAACAATTACGGATGAAAAAGACCGTGAAAAAGCAGAACGGGTTTTACAAAAGTCGGAAGCAGCTTGCTTAATTTCCAATTCAATAAAATCAAAAATCACAATGATTACAACAATTAAAAAAGTTTAAAAATGAAAGAAAGAATTTTAAAAGGGTGGACATTTACCAGAGTATTATATGTGGTTTTAGGGTCAGCGGTGATTATAAACTCTATAATAAACCATCAATGGTTCGGAGTTTTATTAGGCGGCTACTTTGCCTCAATGGGAATATTTGCTTTTGGCTGTGCTGCGGGAAATTGTTTTGGTGGAAACTGTAATGCTGAACCAAGGCAAACCAACAAAACAGAAATGCAGGATGTAAACTTTGAAGAAGTAAAAAATAAATAGCATGGCAACATTTTCAGAAATTATTAATTCAGACAAACCGGTGCTAGTTGACTTCTTTGCCGAATGGTGCGGACCTTGCAAAATGATGAAGCCGATTTTGGAAGAATTAAAATCTAAAATTGGCGACAACGCCACTATACTAAAAGTAGATGTCGACAAAAGTCCACAAGTATCAAATGCCTATAAAATTCAAGGAGTGCCCACACTTATGCTTTTCAAAAACGGAGTTGTAAAATGGCGGCAGTCGGGAGTAGTTCCTGCAAATCAATTAGAACAAATAATTAAACAACATCAATAACATTATGAGAAAATATATAGTCATTTTACTTGCAGCAACAACTTTTGTTTTCAGCAGTTGCACAAACGGACAAACGCCAGCTTCAAACACCAATCTTTCTGCAACAGAATTTGCCGAAAAAATAAAAGAACTGCCTTCAGCACCCATTGTAGATGTGCGGACACCTGATGAATTTTCAAATGGACATTTACAAAACGCAAAAAATATTGACTGGAATGGAATTGATTTTCAAAAAGAAATTTCAACGCTTGATAAATCAAAACCTGTTTTTGTTTATTGTTTAAGTGGCGGCAGAAGTTCATCAGCAGCAAACCAAATGCGTTCAGATGGTTTTAAAGAAGTTTATGAATTAAGCGGAGGTATTATGAAATGGAGAGCAGCCAACCTTCCCGAAACCACCATCAACAAAACAGTATTAGAAGGTATGAGCAAACTACAATTTGATACGCTCTTAAATTCTGACAAATTAGTGCTTATAGATTTTTATGCTGATTGGTGTGCCCCATGCAAAAAAATGAAACCCTACTTGGATGAAATTTCAAAAGAAATGGCAGACAAAGTTATAGTAATTCGAATCAATACAGACGATAACCAACAACTTTGCAAGGAACTAAAAATAGATGCTTTGCCTGTTTTGCAACTCTACAAAAACAAAATAATGACTTGGACAAATACAGGTTACCTAAGTAAGGAAGATGTGTTGAAGCAAATACAATAAAACAAAAGCCATTGCATGGGCTTACGGCAAACTTGACACGACACTACTCATAATTTAAATCGCTTTAGTACCTAAGTGCTGCCATGAAAAGGGATCGTTTGGCATGCATGCACGGCCGCACTACAGCAGCTACCAAAAAGTGCAAGGGAATTGCAGATACAAACCGTTGTGTATATAATAATACTTGGTGTGTATTTTATGTTCGTACTTTTGCCTCATCAGTTGTTTATAAAATATATTTTATACCAATACTCGATATAAAATAATCCAATTAAACTCATCCTTTTTCATTAATATTTCTTTAGACCATTTAATAAGGACTATTGGTATTATTTGTCTAAATTGCGATGGTGAAAAAAGGAATAAACTTTACTGGTTTTTTTATTGCACTAGTAGTTTTTAGTGTCATATTATATTTGCCCATTTTTAATAATCAACAAGCCCAACAAGCCCTTGCATTGCTGACAATGGTGGCAATATTATGGATAACAGAAGCGATTCCTCTACCGTTGACAGGCTTATTAATTCCCGTAGTGGCCATTTTTATGCAATTATTATCTCCAAAGGAAGCGTTCAAGGAGTTTGCACATCCGATCCTTTTCTTATTCATGGGTGGTTTCGTACTTGCTGGTGCACTTTCGCGTCATTCATTGGACAAAATGCTTGCTCAAAAACTTATCAGGCTGGCCCGTGGAAACTTTTACCGATCTGCAATACTTCTGATGTTTGCAACCTCTTTAACAGCCTGTTGGACAAGCAATACATCTGCAACTGCAATGATGATCCCTTTAGGATTAGGTATGCTCGTCCTTGTAAAAAAGAATACTGTTTCTGCAGAATCCAAATTCCTAATGCTTGGGATTGCATATTCTGCAAATATTGGTGGAATTATAACCATGGTATCATCACCACCTAATGCCATTGGGGCTGCGATATTGAACATTTCATTTTCGGAATGGCTGAAATATAGTATCCCTATTTTTCTAATCACCTTTCCAGTTATGGTTACTATATTGACACTATATTTTAAGCCTGATAAAAAAATGAGCATTGGTGTTATGGTTTTTGAAAAAGAAGCTGCTGCTCCTATTAAAACACTCACGTTTATATTTCTATTTACAATATCATTATGGATGATGCAAGGGGTTCTTTCTCCCCTTCTGCATATCGATAATAGCTTTAATTCATTGGTGGCTATCTTAGCAATTTTTCTGCTATTTATCACAAAGGTTTTGACCTGGGAAGAAATCATAAAAAGCATTAACTGGGAGATATTATTGCTATTCGGTGGAGGACTCACCTTGGGAATGCTAATCAATCAAAGCGGACTAGGAGCTATACTGATTGCAAAAGTCTCAAGCTTAATAACGATTGTCCCAATATTCATGTTTTTGTTAGCTATCGTGGTTTTTAGTATAATCCTCACAGAATTTATGAGTAACACCGCAAGTGCAGCTATGATTTTACCTCTTCTTTTTTCCCTGTCCAATCAAATACAAATTAACCCCGTGATTTTAGTACTACCATCTACAATTGCAGCGTCCTATGGATTTATGATGCCTGCAGGAACACCGCCGAATGCGATGGTTTTCTCAGCAGGTTTTGTACCACAAAGCGATATGATAAAGGCAGGCTTGATGATAAACGTCATATTTTCAATTATTCTAACCACCTTTTTTTATTTAATTTTTTCTTTGTGAAAAATTTCGATAATTATCAATCCCTCCTTTTGTTAGTTATTTTACAAGTAAAATAGCGAACTCTATCATATATATGCTCATAACATAAGTGCTTGAATTTTTGCTAAAAAAGCAAACAAAACAGACCCGCAAAATGTTAATCAGAAGCCTAAAAGACGATAGAGCATACATGAACGAAATAACAAGATATCAGAATTCGGGACCATTGAACTATCAGACGGCCTACCCAAAAGCCAACGCTTCTGTATTTTTATTTCTCACCCCTCTCACATTTTTTAATCCAATTTTAATACGACCGCATCTCGAAAACTTGCGGGAGCAGATTTCCTTTGCTTTCGGGATGTAGTTCGGCATTACCATTCTAAAAACTAATCCGCCTCAGGCTGAGAACTATTATAGTTTAAGAAATGTTATAACAATATAAGCAGACCCCGAAAGCAAAAAAACCATTGTTCCCAACCGCAAAAAAATGACAGTTATAATACGCACTCCGTTCCAAAATTCTGATTATATATTAATCCTCTTATCATCTGCCTTGTTGTATCAATTACGAATGAAGGTGAAATAAGAAGACGCGGCAAGGTATAGTAATTGGAAATAAAATATTAATAAATGAATAACTCTGAAAATATAAACTTGCTTTTAATCGCTCTCAATCTAATTGCCGGTTTGGTTATATTTATTTTTGGTGTTTCCAATATGTCTGAAGGACTGAAAGGTGTTGGTACTGAGAGAATGAAAGTACTTCTTGGCAAAACCACCAACAATATATTTGTTGCTATTCTTGTTGGTATAATCATCACCACACTTCTTCAATCTTCCTCTGCTACTATCATCATGCTTATTGCCATGGTAAATGCTCAGCTTTTAACATCGCGTCAATCACTAGGAGTTATCTTAGGTTCAAACATCGGAACTACTATCATAAGCCAGATTATTGCTTATAACATTGGCGAATATGCTGCTGTTCCATTAATAATAGGGTTAATCATTTTCCTCACCTTTAAAACAGAAAAAGCAAAACACATAGGTAAAAGTATTTTAGGAATGGGCTTGATTTTTTTCGGACTGCAATACATTGGACAATCTGCAGAACCACTAAAAAATTTACAGTCATTTACTACAATGATGACGCAAATTCAAAATCCCTATTGGGGTGCGTTTGTGGGTGCTATAACAACATTAATCATTCAGGCATCATCTGCCACTATTGGCATCACACTGTCTCTTGCCAATCAAGGTCTTATTACTTTACCCGGTGCAATTGCGGTAATGCTTGGTGCTGAAATCGGAACTTGCTTCGATACTTTAATGGCATCAGTGGGTCGTTCAAGAGAAGCCCTTAGAGCAGGAGTCTTTCATTTGTTCTTCAATATGGTATCTGTATTCGCAGGAATTATTTTGATAAACCCACTCGTAAAACTTATTCTTTTCATTTCTGGTGAAGCACCGCTTGCTCGGCAAATCGCAAACGGTCATGTAATCTTTAATATTTTTGGTGTGTTACTTTTTGTTGGTTTTGTTCCCTTGATTTCAAAAGTTCTTTTAAAAATAATTCCAGATAAAAAATGAAAAGAATAAAAATATTGTTTTGAATTTTGTTAGCAGTGTTTCTTGAAAAAATGAAAACCGTTTGGATTAAAACAAGTAATAATACCGGCATTGCCCATTGGCAATGGGACGCTGCTGGCCTGATGTTTTAAAATCGATGGGGCAAACATTAAACGTCGGTACTAATACCAATACTCATTATAAAATAATCCAATTATTTAAATTGGCACTTCACCTTGTTGTAATGTGAACTGGTTTTTTTTGAATTTCTTCGTTTTTTACTTATTATTGCCTCACACTTTAAAAAATAAATATCATGAAAATTTTAAAAATTACTTTATTAGTTATTGTAGGAATTATTTCCCTATTGCTCATTACTGCATTATTCGTAAAAAAGGAATATGCTATTGAAAGAGAAGTGACCATCGACAAACCCAAACAAGAAGTTTTTGACTATGTGAAACTCATAAAAAACCAAGATAACTATAGTGTTTGGAACATGAAAGACCCCAATATGAAAAAAGAATTTAAGGGCACCGACGGAACTGTAGGATTTGTTTCAGCGTGGGAGAGTGAAAATAGTGAAGTAGGACAAGGTGAACAAGAAATAAAAAAGATTACCGAAGGCGAAAGATTGGATATGGAACTTCGATTTAAAAAACCTTTTGAAGCTACCGATGATGCCTATATGACCACTGAATCGGCAGGCGATAAAACAACAAAAGTGAAATGGGGTTTTAAAGGTAAAATGTCATATCCTATGAATATTATGCTTTTATTTATGAATATGGAGGATATGCTTGGCAATGACCTTAAGGCAGGTCTTGACAATCTTAAAAAAGAGGTAGAGAAGTAATATATAATGTCTTCAAAACCCGCAGCAAGCAAAGCTGCTAGTTTATTTTCTGTTATCAAGCTTTCGCTAAACGGCGAGCAGCAAGACTATACACAAGGCAGTATTCGACGAGCTGTTTTTTTGTTAGCAATTCCCATGATTTTGGAATTGAGTTTAGAATCTGTTTTTGCATTGGTTGATATGTTTTTTGTGGGCAAACTTGGAGAAAATGCAATACAAACTGTAGGTCTTACAGAATCAGTAATCACTATTGTATATTCTGTTGCAATAGGTTTAAGTACCGCGGCCACAGCCATTGTTGCAAGACGTATCGGTGAAAAAAATCCAGAAGCTGCTGCACATGCGGGGGCACAATCTCTTATAGTAGCTGCGTTTGTAATCGTATTTACAAGTGTGGCAGGTGTAGTATTTGCCGAAGATATATTAAGGTTGATGGGAGCAAGTGCCGAGGTGGTAAAAGAAGGTGCAGTATTTACAAGAATCATGTTTGGTGGCAGTGCGGGTATTATGCTTCTGTTTTTAATCAATGGTATTTTTCGTGGTGCGGGCGATGCAACTATGGCTATGAAAAGCTTGTGGATAGCCAGCTTTATCAATATTATATTATGCCCCATCTTTATACATTTTTGGGGATTAAAAGGTGCTGCGATTGCCACAGTAATTGGAAGAATTGCTGGTGTTATATATCAGTGTTATCATCTGTTAAGTGGAAGTGGAATTTTAAAAATATATAAGAAACATTTTACCTTCGACAATACAATTATCAAATCAATTATTAAAATTGGATGGCCCGCCACTTTTCAGTTTATCATAGCTAGTGGTAGTTGGATTGTGCTTGCACGCTTGGTTGCTGACACTGGCGGAACTTCTGCATCGGCCGGTTATCAAATTGCGATACGAAATGTGATTTTCTTTATATTACCGGCTTGGGGGTTGAGCAATGCTGCCGCTACTTTGGTAGGCCAAAACCTGGGTGCCAAACAAATATTAAGAGCCGAGCAAAGTGTAATGCTCGCCGCAAAATACAATGCTATTTTCATGAGTTTTGTAATGGTACTATTTGTATTTTTCGCAAAGCCCATTATCAGTATTTTTTCTGATGATATAAAAGTAATTGCCTATGGTGCTGAATCGTTACAAATAATTGGAATGGGTTATATATTTTATGGCATCGGTATGGTAATGACGCAAGCATTGAATGGAGCAGGCGATACCCGAACTCCTACTATTATAAACTTTGTTTGCTTTTGGTTATTCCAAATACCCCTCGCCTATTTATTGGCAATTGGTTTTGATTTAAAATCGACAGGGGCATTTATAGCCATACCTGTTGCCGAAAGTATGATTGCTTTGGTTGCTTGGTACTTTTTTAAGAAAGGGAAGTGGAAAGAGGTGAAAGTATAAAGTAGCTGACGCATGATTATAGCCAAGGAATTTATTGATAATTCCATGTGGTATTTTGTTTCATTTTTTTTTCTGAACAACAAAAAATTCTTAAATATATTATTAAAATAGCGGAGGTGCAGCACTGGCAGCACCTTTCGATTATTGCACAAATAAGTAGTATGATGAGCATCATATTGTTTTTGTGTCCCATATCATTTTAATGGGGTATATAATGGTGGTTACTTTGCATCATAATAAAAGAACAAGAAAATTATATTCCAAACATAAAAAATTAAAACAATTACTACAATGAAAAAATTAATCAGCATGCTTATATTATCGATGATAGTTATAGGCAACATGCAAGAAACCGCAGCTATCACTCGTAACAATAATAGCACGCAAAATTATTCACAAAAACTAAAGGTAAATTCTGAACCACTTAGCGATAGCCTACCAGGTTTTATTGCTGTGCAACAAGCAGAGGAAGTGCAGCTACAATGGTTGATTGCGTCCGATCAAGTTTACGGTTTCTTTGCAATTGAAATGTCGACCGACGGTAAAGACTATTTTGAAATTGGCAACATAAAAGGTTCCGATTACAACAAAAATCCGGGCGAATATTTATATATACATAAACAAGCCGTGTCATCTGTATTATATTATCGCCTTAAATTAGTTGCTACTGATGGAAGCAGCAAATATTCGCAAATCGTGAAATCAGAATCGAAGAAAGCGGCACTGGTAAGTGAGGTAAAAATTTATCCCAATCCAGTGAGTATCCAAGCTGAAGTGGCGTTCACTTTCTCCGAAAATAGTGCCTATATACTTACCATTTCCGACAATAGCGGCAAAGTGGCAAGCACTCAAACTGGAACTGGTGTAGCGGGAAATAATATAGTACAAATAAATATGGAAAACCAAATGTCTGGAATTTATTTTTTATATATAACAGGGGCGAATGGCTTATCGCATGTTTCAAAATTCATTAAAGACTAATAGTACGTGGTGGTTATAAAACCTACCACGGCAAAAATATAAACCGAAGCGTTGCAACAAAATATAACAAGGAGAGATTTAGATTGATTTGAACCAATAATAAATTCATGGTTAGCAAAAAAACCACCTCATCGTAGGTGGTTTTTTTGTTATATCGAAACTCAATATATAATAGTCCAAAAAAAGGGGGACTATTATAGTTTAAGAAATGGTATTAAATATTTTGTCCATGCTTGCTATTCTCGCCGCGGTTGTTATTAAGATATGATATCTCGTCCCTAAAGGGAATTCAAGAGGATTTTATATATCATATATTATATCCCTCTAGGATAGTTGACAATGTTTTGACCTTTTGCCCATGGTTGGTGTCCTCACCAAACCTTATAGTTACTATTTTCCTGACGAAAAAAGGATCTGCGAGGTCACAACCTAGTATCCGCTGCGGTGGGTTATTGGAACTAGCAGATGTTTCTATGGCAAGGATTTGGGACGACATGACAAATATATTTTACCCGCCGAGGCAGGTGCTATACATATTCCTTATTTTTCCTAGTTGACGTAGCTTAACGATAATGACAAACATCATTATAATATACTAAACCCTATCATATATCCTGCGATATATGTTGTTGAATTTTGTACTACCAAAAAAATAGAAATAAATGAAAAAGTTAAGTAAAGTTATTATTAGTGGTGCATGTATTGTATTACTTCAAATGCAAGGAAATGTTGCTAATCAAAAAATGAATGATACGCAAATTTATGAGGTATCGAATATAGATTATAGCAATACCCACGCCGTTAATCCAATGGCTGAAGCAAATGTAAAAAGCAGCAACCAGACAGCAGTTTACAGAACCGGTGAATTGTTTGCCTTATCGTTTCGTGCCCCCAATGCCCGCCCCAAAAAGAAAAGGCCAACTTATTTATATTGTTAATATATTAAATTCTATTTAGTAAAAAAATCAAAGCGATGAATAAACTATTATATATCGTCATGAGCAGTTGGAATATGTTTTTTCTGATCTTCCTTTTAGTAGGTATTATTATAGGTCTATTTATCTATGTGAAGTATTTTTTACAAAATGAAAAACGTAGTAAAGCACAGCCAATTGCATCGTTTGGTAGCATATCCAATATAAACGAGCTGCAAAAAGCCGAAGCACTTTTTAGAGCCCTCATCGAAAACAGTCATGAAGCGATTACACTGAACGATAGAAATGGAGTGCCGATATATCAAAGCCCCTCATTAGAAAAAATGATTGGGTGGACTTTAGAAGAACGCAAACTAATAAATTTCACTGAATATATCCATCCAGATGATATCGATATCATAAAATCAAAAATACAGGAGGCTATTGGCAACCCAGGTAAACCTATATGTGGCAAGCATAGAATCAAACATAAGGATGGGCATTATATATTGGTGGAAGGCAGCATAACCAATATGTTACACGATTCTAATATTAGTGCAATGGTTTCAAACTTTCGTGATATAACGAAACAAAGAGAGTTTGAAGAGAAAATAGAATTTGACAGAAATAATCTGAGTTCGTTAATAAATAATACCAATGATTTAATGTGGAGTGTTGATAACGACCTTAAATTAATCACCTCAAATAATGCCTTTGATACAACTGTAAAAAAAATGTCGGGTAATACTATGTCAAAAGGTGCTTATATTCTTGCTAGTGGTTTTTCGGAAGAGCAATTAGATCGTTATAAAATGTTATATAAGCGTGCACTAGGTGGTGAAGTTTTTACTGAAATAGAATATGTAGATTTGCCCAAAGATTTTTGGTCTGAAATTTCTTTTTACCCTCTTCGTAAAGGCGAGGATATAATAGGTACAGCTTGCTTCTCACGCGATGTTACTGAATTGAAAAAATCGGTAAAAGAAACCCTTGATATGGTAGAAATATTACAAAAGAGAAATAAAGACCTCAATCAATTCTCCTATATCGTTTCACATAATCTTCGATCGCCCATTGCAAAAATATTGGGACTATCATCACTGCACAAAGTAGACCCTGAGCAAAATATAAATGGTAAGAATATATTAGAATGTATAGAAGATGAAGTGATGCACTTGGATAATGTAGTAAAAGACATTAACAATATTATATCAGTTCGCGATTTAGGAAATAAACAAAAAGATTATATTACTTTTGAAACAGAATTGCAGCTCATAGTGCAAGTGCTCGAGAACCAAATAAAGGAGAGCAATGCTCAAATTACACGAAATTTTAATAATCCAAAAGGAATTGTAACTGTAAAAAGTTATATGTATAGTATTATGCTAAACTTATTGTCGAACGCTATAAAATATCGCCAAGCAGAAGTGCCACTAAATATACATTTGGAAACAAACGAAGATGATAAATTTGTATATTTAAGTGTCCAAGATAATGGTCGAGGAATTGATTTAGAAATAAACAAAGACAAAGTATTTGGCCTATATAAGAGATTCCATGGCAATGAAATTGAAGGCCGCGGAATTGGACTCAATCTGGTGAAAGTGCAAGCTGAATCGCTGGGTGGAAGTATTGAGGTAGAAAGTGTCGTAAACCAAGGCACTATTTTTAAGGTGCGTATACCTAAACTAAACAACTGAATTGAATATGAAAATCACAAATAGCGTTTTCTTAATTGACGATGAAACAATGTTCAATCTGATTAATCAAAAAATTATTTATATCGCTAAATTTAGTAATACCGAAACTCAATATATAATACTCCAAAAGAAAGGGACTAATCCCGAATGCTTTCGGGATGTAGTTCGGCATTACCATTCTAAAAACTAAATCCGCCGCTGGCGGAGAACTATTTTAGTTTAAGAATTAGTATAACAATATATTTAGCTATGCAGATGCAAATACTGCGATTAAAAAATTAATTTTCATACTTAAAAATTGCCCACACCAGTGTCCTCATGTAATTTTTCTGGACATTAATATGCCTATGATGGATGGGTGGGGTTTTGTAGAAAAGTTAATTACCTTCCCGCGAATTATTATATGCGATTGCAAGGTGTACATGCTCACTTCATCGATAGACCTCTGGATATTATTAGAGCCCAAAATTATGACATTGTACAAGATTTTATATCTAAGCCATTGACTATCGAGCGGCTTTTTAGCTTGAAACTTGAATTGCTAGGGTGTTCACCCTTACGAAAGTTCTGAACCTATGCAAAAGTGAAAGGCCTAAAACGCATAAAGTCGGCACTTTCGCCGACCCTATACGCTATGAAAACAAACTTAAACCTTTGCCCGAGAAAAAATCTCGAACGAGGCAAAATTAAGAACTTTTTTTGAATTACCAAATTTTTAAAAAAAAATATTTATTTTACCCAAAGGGCTTGCTGCCACAGGGAAAAGGCCTTGTTTATAAATAAATTAAAATGACTCGCTAAAAACAAAATGCCAGAATTCAGGTCTTGAACTTGCAAAAAAATGGGCTTTTAAGTACTTGGGGCAATTGCCCTAAATAATTTCTTGAAGAGAACCAGCACTTAAAAAATGGGGATTTTGAAAGAATGTAACATGCCGCTTGTTTGCATACACTGTTCTCATCAACTTGGCCAGGTGAAAAACAAAAAAGCAAATCCCCATCACAATTTTAAAACTTACTTTTTCAAAAAAGCTAGAATCGGCTAGCATATTATAGATATTGTTAGTGCCTGAAATACGTTGGCCCTTTTACATCTTCTAATTAGTAAGCATTATAGCGAAACTCAATATATAATAGTCAAAAAAAAAGGGGACTAATCCCGAATTCATTTGGGATTTAGGTCAGCATTACCATTCTTAAAAACAGTATTAAGACTTTTATCAATTTTTTTAAGTAATAAATAACTGCGTCATATTTCTTTTTTGACAAACGATTCTCATTATTCAGTATAAAAAAAAATGGCGGGCCTACTAAATGCTTCTCACATCATAATCATGAAAACCCTTTCTATCATTAGTATTTAAGCATTATAACCTACCTTATAAATTGCCTCCTATATGACGATAATCATATCATACCTCTGTGCCACATCATTTCTCAGTTTTGAAAGAGTCTGCAATTTTGTATCATAATAAAAAACAAAAAAAACAACTCAAAAAATTAAAACTAATTTCAATTATGAAAAAGTCAATTTATGTATTACTCACAAGTGTAATCTTGATGAGCTTCAGCACCAAAACAATGGGACAGTCTAGCAAAAATATTGCAGGAACTTATTGGGGTTCAACTAGTACTTTCTCTTATGCAAGCAATGCAACTACCGATGCAATGACAGCTACTGTAGATGCAAGCCACTTAAAAAGCACTTCTTTTAGTGCCAATGAAAATAGCAGTGATTCAAGTTTTGACATGAATGCATATAATGGTATGGGCAATAGGAAGAATTCTATCTTTATGGATGATGATGATGACAAGGATTCTTCGGGCCTAAAGTCGAAAATAATGTTTGATGAAGAAGATTTCCTTATGTTTAATTCAGAATCGGAAGAGGACAATACTGAATACTTTGCCATAGAAAAATCAATAGACGATGAAGATTACTGCGAAATCGGATTCTTGAAAACAACCCAAATAGCTCCCGCTGACTATAACGGAAACCTACATAGCCAAGCTAATGCCCCCCTAGCCTACTACAGAATAAAAAGAGTAGAGAATACTGGTAGGATTAAATACTCTAAAAAATTGATCATCATAGCAAACGATACAGTTAGTATGAGAAGCATAAAAGTGGCTGTGGGTGCTACCAATAAAGTATCAAAAGCAACATTTACTTTGGCTGAAAGTAATGCCTTTATGGTATCGGTTGCCAATGCGAATGGTGCAATGGTATTAACCCAATCAGGCAAAGGCGAAAAAGGAACCAACACCATAACATTGGATACTAAAAAAATGGTGATGGGCAGCTATCATATATATATCACCGATGCAAAAGGACTAACGCACGTAACTAATTTTATCAAAGACTAAATTACGTTTCCAATATCTTTCAACTAAAAATCCCGTTAAAATTAACGGGATTTTTTTTGTGATATATACCATCTCAAAAATTTTAACGAAGAAAAAAAAAATGAAAGTAGTTCTCGTCAAACTTATGAAATTATTATCTATATTAAAACTTAACCCATTTGCCACTGCCCATACTGCCGTCTGAATCAATCTTAATTACCCAATATACTCCAGCAGGCACATACTCAATCTCGGTTTGTAGTTTATTATTTGTACCTCTTTGGTTAAACAAGTCTGCCACCAATTTGCCTTCAAGGTTTATCAATTGTACTCGTGCTAGTCCATCTGCCGTTCCATCCCAACTTAAATTCAAGGTGTTTTGAAAAGCGGGATTCGGGAAAATATATAAGGGGTATTTATTATTACTACGTTCGGCAAATTCGCATGTATGGTCAAGTAATGATATTTGTTTCCGAATCCACTCCCGTCTATCATGTATAAATGGTATAATGCCTGGCAAATTACGTTTAAGTCGAAAACCCGTTCTGGGGAATGTAAAATCAGCATTTATCTCCTCCCCTGTTAGCGAGGCACTGAACGATTCATAACTATATAATTTATTGGTATCATCATACACTGCCTGCTCGATAAGCTGGTGCCACCGCAAAATAGTGGTATCAATATATTCTGCCCTGAACTGCTTGTTTAAAAAACCACATACAATATCGTAGTACCTATTTTTCCATTCTTCTGTACTAAAAACTGCTTTAATCAAAGGCCGACTATCATAACGATCGGTAGGTAACAAATAACTGGAACCTGTTAATCTACTTATATCAAAACCATTTATATTTGGAAAAGTTTCATTCATATCCCACGAAATCCAACGTATTGTTCCATCTGGATGTTCGTACATATAGTAGTTATTCCCGTTGGCCCAATAGCTGTCCCAACTATATACTAATTTCTCGATGGCCAGTAAGGTGAGATAAGAATTCACATCAAAGTATTTAAGCAAACTATCTCTAAAATAGGGCTTATCAGAGTTGTTGAGCAAATTAATAAAATTTACCAATCTGCTCCAATCGTTTATAGTTTCGTTTGTTTTTAATTCAAGACCTGTTTTCTTTTTATGTAAGGTGTCTCCTATATTGATGGCATGCAAATAAGCCTGACCTGTTTGAGCAGTTTTGTATAAATTCCCATTGTTAGCACTGCCACCATATTTGTCTTTCAAAAATGTTTTATCTACATTTTCTACTAGCATATATAGTCCCCAATATTGATTATTGATATATACTTTTGCATAGGAAGTTCGTGGAGCAGGCAAGCCCTCATCCCTTATCAACTTATAGCACAAAGCTTCCCTTACATAAGAAGGATCATCCGTGCAATTATTGAGTATGATATTCTTTAACCCGTCAAGTTTTATATTTTTAAATGCGTCAATCTCTAACTTGAAAGGCTTCTTAAACTTATAATAATTAAAGAAACGGTTAGATGAATTTCCACGTTGTCTAATTCCAATGGTATCAAGAGTTACACCATCAAATGTCAATATACAAGGTCTGGCAATCTCTGGATATAAATCAGGATTAATTCGGTGATTATTATAATCGGTAGTAAGCGTATCGAACCAATAAGTTGGACCAATGGTTATTCTAATTTCGTGCAGCACTTTGTCATTAAATACATTCATACCCGACTGCGATTGAGACTGCAACCCGAGCAAACATAAAAACAGGATAGTTAAATACCTCATTTTACCTGGTGTGTGCTGTTCAAATTCCTATAATATTTTGCAAACTCTTTTCCACTGCGAATGCCTACCATAAAACAAAATGACGTATTTTTATTCATATTAAAAATGGCCCTTTGCAAATCCAATTCAGCAAACAAACGGTAACGGTTTTTGTATAAATATTCCGTACCGAAATGTAAGCCAGTACTTATATAGTTTTTATTATATGATACAATAGTCAAATTAATATCGGCACCGCCATAGTAGTTGGTTTTACGAGTATAATCATAAGGAATATAATAACTACCCCCTATACCCAGTCTTTGGATTTTAAAAGGCTTCGAAGGCATCAAAATTAACTCGGCATAACGTGACCAATGCCCCCATTTCAGTATTCCCAATTTATAATTAAAAGCTGCTGAAGTACTTTGTTGGTTTTTATATAATAACGTAGACCAATAGTTGGCATGGCTCAAGCCCAAAGCTCCTGAGAAAAAAAAGGTTTTTAAGGCAAGCCCTTTTACTGAATCAATATCGGCCCACAAATATTTTTGTGTACTGTGGTCGTATTTTCTTAAAGTTAAGGTAAGAGAATCGCTGGTTATTACTTTCCCAGCTTGTGTATTTCCATCACGCAGTACCAATAAATCACGACTTGTTTTTTGAGGGAAAGCAGCTAGTGGCCCAATCAGTGCTATGGAAGCCATTGCCCATTTGAGAATATTAGATTTGTTCATACTCACTACTGCAAATATAAGGCTTGGAAATATTTTTATGGTTAATAATCAGATTTGTTTCACTCCGTGTAACTCCGTACCACACTCCGTGTTCCTCTGTGGTTAAATTGGGGCTGATATTTTTTACCACCGTGTTACACAGAGGAAAAACACAAAGAGGGCCACGGAGTTCTTTTTGTATGACGTAACATATAGTATATTTGTATCATGCAAATCACCCCCACCGCCGATGGAAACCCCACTTTATATAGTGAGCAATTTGCCAGCCACTACCATTCGGTTAATGGGAGTATGGACGAGAGTAATTGTATATTTATAGAAAATAATTTAGCCTATTATACAGCTAATTATTTACCCAATATTATACATATTTTCGAAATGGGTTTCGGCACAGGGCTTAATGCCTGCTTAGCTGTACAGTTTGCAACGGAAAATAAAATAAATATCATATATCATACCATCGAACTTTATCCTGTTGAAAAAAGTATTATAGAACAATTACATTTCAAGTTCCCAAATCGGGAAGTATTTAAACAAATACATGATGCCGCATGGGAAACAGCTATTATCATAAATCCTTATTTTACTTTATACAAACATGAAGGTGATTTTTGCAAGTATGATATAAAATCAAACTATTATAATATATTTTTTATGGATGCATTTGGCCCCGACCACCAACCTGCAATGTGGGAAGAAATTATATTACAAAAAATATATAATAGTCTTTTGCCAAATGGCGTTTTAACGACCTTTTCGGCCAGAGGAAGTTTTCGTCGTGCTTTGCAACATATAGGATTTGCGGTAGAGCGATTGCCCGGGCCTGTGGGAAAGAGGCATATTACGAGGGGGGTGAAATAGTGGGAAGTGGGTTCGCTGCGGCGAAGGGAAGGAGGAAGTGGGAAACCGGCCCGAATAATCAAAACCCTTGCACATAACCCCGCTGAAATATAATAGCACGATAATGGTTATTCAAAACAATATTCGGCTTATTACACTTATCCCAAAAATCGTATCCCAAATTATCAGGATGCCAGCGACGTGGATTGGGCAATACTGCTATCAAACGTGCCGATTGAGCTACATTTAATTTGCTGGCCAATTTCTTAAAATATTTTTGTGAAGCAGCTTCCACCCCAAAAATAGCTGGCCCTGTTTCTATAATATTTAAATATACTTCTAGTATTCTTCGCTTGCTCCATACCAATTCCATCAATGCCGTAAAATAAACCTCTAAACCTTTGCGTATATAACTTCGCATAGGCAACAAAAATAAATTTTTAGCCGTTTGCTGACTAATAGTACTTGCTCCCTGCGTTTTGCCACCTTCCATATTATTCTCGGCAGCATGCCTTATTTGTTTAAAATCGAAACCAAAGTGATTGAAAAATTTAGGATCCTCGCCCGTTAATGCACTTAAGGGCACTTCGCGTCCTAGGTCGTACAAAGGTTTCCACTCTTTGCTTATTCCATTTTTGCGTTCCCCATCAGCGTTCTGTATATAACGCAACAACATAAGCGGTGTATAAGCCACAGGTAAAACTCTATATATTATAATTGCCAATAAACTGGTTTGGAACACAAACAAGCAAATACTTTTCAGGATGTTTTTTATTCGTTTCAGCATTTTTTTTACATTGGCAAATCAATATGCCCACAAATTTGTTGCAAACATAGAGCTAATAAATTAATCAATCCGCTTCTACAGACAAAATATTAAAATCAAACTGTGCATAGTTTTCACGTAAACACTTTTATCAGCATTGTCATTTTCATCATCGTACTTGATTTGTATGTATGGCAAGCATTTCGTTTTTCGAGCAAGAACCTAAAACCAATTTGGCGTAAAATAATTAAATATACTCATTTCGGTTTTAGCTTGCTATATATAGGTTTGGCAGCTATTGTAATATTCAATTCTAATCTTGATATATTTTACCGCAATATCATATTCGGCACCTTCATGACCCTGTATTTTACCAAACTTTTTGTATGCATATTTCTTTTAATTGACGATATCAGAAGAGCAATGCAATATATAGTTTCTTTGTTTACAAAAAAGAAAAAACCAGTTTTAGTTGACCTTCCAATAATTCCAAAAGACCAAATTTCGCATAAAATATCACGCAGCAAATTCATAACTACTACAGGTATGATTGCAGGTATTGCTCCATTAATACTGATGACCCGAGGCGTTGCTAAAAATGCATACAACTATCAAGTAATTCCTGTTCCTTTAAAACTCGACAAGCTTCCCTCCTCTTTCCGAGGATTAAAAATACTTCAAATTAGTGATATACATAGCGGAAGTTGGGCCAACAAAGATGCAGTGAAAGCGGGTGTGGATTTAATCAATTCCCAAAAAGCAGATTTGATTTTCTTTACTGGCGATTTGGTAAATTTTAAAACGGATGAAGCTTATCCTTGGATGGATATACTAAGCCAGATAAAAGCACCAATGGGCGTTTTCAGCATTTTGGGTAATCACGATTATGGAGATTATTATTATGCCCCCGATGACCCTAAAAAAATACAAAACATGCTCGACTTATATAAAGTACACAGCGATATGGGTTGGCATTTATTACGCAATGAGCACGTTACTTTGAACAGAGGTGGTGAACGCATAGGAATAGTAGGTGTAGAAAACTGGGGCAATAAAGGAAGATTTCCAAAAGTTGGTGATTTGCATATTGCCAACAAAAATATTCCCGATGTGCCAGTAAAATTATTACTGAGCCACGACCCTTCGCATTGGGAGGCTAAAGTAAAACACGAAATGCCCGATGCCGATATCATGTTTGCGGGCCATACCCACGGTGGTCAGTTTGGTATCGAAAATAAATTGTTCCGCTATAGCCCCGTGCAACATGTATATAAACAATGGGCAGGGATGTACGAACACGGTAAACAAAAAATATATGTGAACCGCGGTTTTGGCTTTATCGGTTTCCCAGGGAGGGTGGGTATTTTGCCAGAGATAACGGTGTTTGAGCTTGTGTAGAGAATTATGAGTTATGAATGATAAATTATGAATGCCATTCGGCGGCTATATAATGATAAGGGGAATAAACATATTGTAGTTCGGCATTGCCATTCTAAAAACTAATCCGCCATAGACGGAGAACTATTATAGTTTAAGAAATGGTATTATAAATGCCGTGCGGCTGATTGATTTATGAATATGGGTGTCAGTCGACCGTTGTCAGACCATGCAGCGTCAGCAATCCGCCGCGGCGGAAACCATTAATAATTTATAATTTATAATTTTTCATTAACCCTTCTTCTTCAGTGTTTCCTCAGGTTTGTATTTCATAAAACGGTGCAAAATATTGGCTTCCCAATAAGCATCTCCTTTTACCCTAAAACCCAATTGCTCATAAAAAGAAACAGCATCGTCCTGAGAGCCTAAATATATCTGCAAATTTTTGGGCATGTCTTCCAAAAGTTTCTCTACCAATGCTTTTCCAATACCTTTACCTCTAAATGCTGGCAATACACAAATTCTTTCAAGCTTATGGCCTGCTTTACTTTGCCTCCATCGTGCGGCTCCCACTGGTTCCGAATTCCACAAGGCCAGGTAATACCTACATTGCCTAGCTTTATCGTATTTATCAAATTCTTCTTTTTCTGATACACCTTGTTCTAGCTGGAACACGGTCTTCCGAATTGCATAATGCACTTCAAGTTCTTTCCCATCTTCTACTTTCTTTATTTGTATCATAGTTAAAATTTAGATAATAATTTACTAATAGTCGGCAAATATAAATTCTTTTGAGCATAAAAAATATTCGGGAATTCCATGTAGGTATATTTATTTTAATTCTACATAAAAATTCTGCTTTGTTACGAAATATCCAAATGTGTTTATATTCAAATTGTTTGTAATACAATAATTCTCAAAGTCCATTTGATGCTCCGCACTAACTGCTACCAATAGCCCCCCATTGGTTTGTGGGTCGTTGAGCAATTGAAAATTTCGCATATCAATAGCTCCTGTTACTTGCTTTTCGACAGCATTCCAATTGCGATAGGTATTATCGGGGATGCAATTTTGAGCAAGCAAATCATCTATTTCCGGATAGATTGGAATCAGTACCGAATTAATTTCTGCCGACAAATTTGAAGCCTCACACATCTCGATCAAATGCCCCAAAAAACCGAAACCTGTTACATCTGTAATTGAAGTTATATAGCTTAAATTAGCTAAGGTACTTCCAATAGAATTCAATTGCGACATGTTGATTATATGTTTATTTAACCGCTCAACATCGCTTTCACTTTCATTGGCCGAGGCGAACAATATACCTTTTTTGATAGCGGCATTATATATCCCACTGCCGAGGGGCTTGGTGAGATAAAGCAAATCTCCCTCCTTTGCACCCGCATTTGTTTTAAGTTTTTCTTTGCTCACTAAACCATTTACAGATAATCCAAAAAATGGCTCGGGGCTATTGATGGAATGTCCACCGGCTATGCTTATTCCTGCTTCTTTGCAAGTATCCATGCCGCCTTTAATAATTTGTTTGGCTATATCAGGACTAAGCTCATCCACCGGAAATCCAAGAACCGATAAGGCTACAAGAGGCTTCCCTCCCATTGCATATATATCGCTGAGAGCGTTGGCTGCTGCAATTTTTCCAAAGGTATAAGGGTCGTCGACTACCGGTGTGAAAAAATCGACTGTAGAAATAAGTAGTTGCCCATTCCCTAAATCATATACGGCTGCATCGTCTTTATTTTCAAAGCCTACCAATAAGTTGGGGTCGGTCTGCCTCGGCAGATGTGATAGTCCGCTCAAAATCTCTGATAAAACGGCTGGGGCAATTTTGCAACCGCAGCCTGAGCCTTTGCTCATTTCAGTCAGTCTTTTGCTCATCGGTATTGGGTTTGTTTCTGGCATTTTCTATATCTTGGTAACGTTTCTCTCGCTCCTGCATTTCCTCCATTTTGCTTTTGGCAAAGGGTTTGAGAAAGATGCGGTAGAAAAAATATAAACAAATACCCCCAATGAGAAACTCACTTATAAGCATAAACCAAAAATCTGGTTTCAGTAATCCGTCCAATAATAACATGTTAAAAAAAATTTTGGCAAAATTACACTCCCTTTGCCTCAAATGCCTTAGAATTGCAATACTTTTCCGCTACAACAAAAAAACAATGAAAAGACTGGGAACAATTGCTTTAATAGCCTTATGCTGCGTGCAAGGATTATTTGCACAAATAGAAATAAAGGAACCATTTAAAAAACTTACTGAACATACCGACGATGTAAATCGCATGGTTTATAGTATGCCCCTCCGATTATTTGCCAGTGCATCTTACGATAAATCGGTAAGGATATATAATGAAGAGGGTGTACAACAAAAGTTTTATGCCGATGCCCATAAGGCTTCTGTAGAAGCTTTGTGTTTTAGCAAAGATGGCAAATACCTTTTCAGTGGTTCAAACGATTGGATGATTGTGCAATATGATGTGGCGGCAGGGAAAGTCATCAAAACTTTTGGTGGTTTTAACCTCCCCGTTAAGGCATTGGCATGCGATGCTACTGGCAAATTTCTTTTTGCATCGTTCGACGAAGACTCCATTAAAATATTTGATCTTTCTGTGGGTGGGCAACAAAAAAGAGGTATCCCAACTGCAGGAAGGGTAACACATATAATGCCCAGCTACGATGGAAAAGGCTTATTGGTTGCTACACAAAAACCTGAAGTAACCTTGATGGATTTTAGAGGGAACACCGTATTATCACTGGTAGGCCATAGCGACCAAGTAAATCAAATAGCGATGTCACCTAATGGAAAATATATAGCAACTGCCTCCAACGATAAAACTGTAATAATTTGGGACCCAAAAACTGGAAATAAAGTACGTGCTTTTGCAGGTCACGAACTTAAGGTGAACGGCGTTAGCTTTAGTGCCGACGGTAAATATATAGTTACAGCATCCAATGATAAAACTGTGAGAGTATGGGAGGTGGAAAGTGGAAAGCAGATTTATACCATCAGAGCCATTAATGCTGTGAAATCAGCATTTGTATCTATGGATAAAAAATATGTGATAACAGGAGGTAAAGGAATTAGTAAGGAAAAAGATTATGGTATATATATGTGGAGGGTTGGATTGGATACGCTCGATAAAACCGCGACACCAGGAGGAAATAAAACCCTGAAACCAGTGCCCGATATTAAGGTTGTTGAAGCAGCAGATTCGGCAAAGAATAATTCCATTAATACCGAAAAACCAATCAAAACAAATCCAAATATTACCAAACCAAAAACTACTCCCAAAGCTGAAGTACAAAGCAACCCTAAACCAAAACCAAACGTTATCAATAGTACAACACCTGGCTCCACTGTGCATACCGACTCTGCTAAAGTGAGCAGTAGTATAGACTCAGCCCGTATACAACAAATGCCACAGCAAGTAGGTGATTCTACTTTGAATAATATTAAAAATGAGAAAAAATCGAGGTACAGAAAACTTAATTAGTTATAATTTCAGGCCCTTATATATTGGTTCGTGGGTTTTATTATTATATAGTTTTTTATTGTTATGTGCTTTTAGTTCCTGTACCGATACTAATGAAAACCCAAACACGGCGAGGGGCAAGGGCAAAAATGACAGTATTCCCGAAGCACTAGCTAAACTCAATGATGCCATTGCCAAAGAACCCAAAAACGCTGAGAATTATTATATACGATCGAAGTATTTTTTCGATCAGAAAAAACAGTTTGAGGCAATCGAGGATATTGCACATGCAGTAAATCTGCAGCCCGAAAATCCATTATACCATTTTATGGGTGGCGAATATTTATTTGCTATTGGCAAAACGCGAAGATGTGCCGACGCCATGCTGGAAGCGGTTCGCATCAAACCCGATTATACTGATGCTTGGCATCGCTTATCCGAATTATATATTATAGGAAAAGATTTTGACAGTGCACAATGGTGCTTTAAACAGTTGGAACTACTTGACCCTACCAATCCCAAAACTCCTTTCTTCAAAGGTGAGATGTATAAAGATATAAAAGCCGATACGAATCGTGCCATCGCACTTTTTCAAAAAGCGACCGAGCTTGATGCTACTTATTGGCAGGCATGGTTGCAACTGGGTATTATATTTAGTGCGAAGAATAATCCATTGTGTTTGCAATATTTTGGAAATGTATTACGTAATAGTAAAAACAATGTGGAAGCCTTATATGCCCGAGGCTATTATTTGCGTAAAACAGGTAAACTTGCCAATGCCGAAAATGATTTTAAATATGTAAAACAACTCGACCCGGGTCATTATTTGGCCAACTACAATTTGGGTGTTATATATTTCCAACAAAACAAACTGCAAGAGGCTCTCGAAGAGTTTAGCATGACCATAGAAAAGAAGGAAGACTATGCGTATGCATGGTATAGCCGTGGTTTGTGTTACTACCAAATAGGCAATAAACCCGCTGCCAAAAAAGATTTAGAAAAGTGTTTGCAATTGGACAAAGAGCATTTTAAAAATGCAGAGGTGTTGTTGAAGAAGATGTAGTGTGACCTTTCCAAAAGTTTAAAAATTTTGGGAAGGTAGTATTGAAAGCCACGTCAGCCCTTTCGCTGCGTAAGCCCCCCCATTGGCCGCGGCGAACTGAATCCAAAATCCCGCCCATTTTTGTGAATAACTTGTGCAGCCCTGCCCTTGATAGGCTAATACTTTTGCGGCCTCAAAACAACACATAATTATATAATCCTATTTAAATCACATTCTAAATGAAAAACATCTCAGTTATCGGCTCTGGAACCATGGGCAACGGCATTGTTCACGTATTTGCACAAAATGGTTTTACAGTCACCATGATAGACATTAATCCAGCCGCATTAGAAAAAGCTATGGCCACCATTGGCAAAAACTTGGACCGCCAAGTAAGCAAAGCACTTATTACCGAAGAAGTAAAAACACAAACCCTTGCCAATATCACCACCTCTTCCGATTTGAAAACGGGTGTAGCCAATGCCGACCTCGTAGTAGAAGCAGCAACCGAAAATGTAGAAGCCAAGCTTAGTATTTTCAAACAACTAGATGAGTATACAAAACCTGGAGTGATTTTGGCCAGTAATACTTCTTCCATCTCTATTACCAAACTTGGAGCTGCTACTAAACGTCCTGAGCAAGTAATAGGCATGCACTTTATGAACCCAGTGCCAATTATGAAACTGGTAGAAGTAATTGAAGGTTTCAAAACCACCAAAGAAGTAACACACACAACCGTTGAACTTTGCAAAACATTGGGTAAAATACCCGTAGCGGTTTATGATTATCCAGGCTTTGTAGCCAATAGAATTTTGATGCCTTTAATAAACGAAGCCATATATACATTATATGAAGATGTAGCGGGTGTGGAAGCAATTGATACAGTGATGAAACTCGGTATGGCCCACCCGATGGGCCCTTTGCAGTTAGCTGATTTTATTGGCCTCGACGTGTGCTTGGCTATTCTCAATGTATTATTTGAAGGATTTGGAAATCAGAAATATGCTCCCTGTCCTTTGTTAGTAAAAATGGTAACTGCAGGTCAATTAGGCGTAAAAACTGGAATGGGTTTTTATGATTATACTGGTGGTACCAAAGAGCTTATTACTGCTCCTAACTTTAGGAAATTGGGGGTATAATATTTTTACTCTTTAACCGTCATTGCGAGCGTTCCGATAGCTATCCGAATCCGCGTCGCAATCTCATACAATCGAAGCTCTTAGTTCCAATTGTGCCAAATTGCCACGCCTCTGCAAAAGTATCAGTAACTTTATGGTCTTTCACCAAGGCTCGCCATGACGTGCATAAATCAATTCTGGCTCAAACCAAATTCTTGAACAAGGTGGTTATTCCTTTGTTAATACCAAAACTCAATATATAATAGTCCCAAAAGAAAGGGACTAATTGGATTGTAGTTCGGCATTACTTCACTTTGCAAACATTATATATTTTTTCGTGTTCGCCCCCACCGTCATCGCTTAGGGCGACGCCAACTCACTCGAAACTGGGGAGGATGGTTGGGACCGAATCCCGAAATTTACGCTTTCACCAAATACTTCTTGCTTACCCAAGCATAAGAACCAAAAAGTATAATAGTAGCTATACCGTTACCTATGAAACTTTTAAGCAAGAATGGAAGTGCATTGGTATAACAAAGTACAAGTCCGGTCATATCTTTTGTATAAGGTTTGCTGTTCATATCTAAGCCTGCAGCCCATACCATAAAGTTAGAAACAATAAAGAATAACAGTATTGCCGTTACGCTGCCTACTACGATATTTTTAAGAGCAACACGCTCCTTAATAAGAAAACCTATATAAGCACTCACCAAATACATCATATAGATACCTATATATTCGCCGTTGATGAAATATTGGTAATAACTGTCGCCCATATTAAGAGCCATCAACACATCACCCATGAGCAAAGCAGCCAAAGGAACGAGAACTGAACCTCGCCACGACATTCCAATTGCACCAGCAAAAAAAGTAATGGCAAGCATGGGTGCATATCCTTCCCAACTGGTAAGACGTACAACTGAAAGAAGGATAAAGATAAAAATGGGAGCAACTATTTTCTTGTTCATGCGTTTGAGTTTTTAAAAATTATTAATATTTCTGTTTGCAAAAATAAACCATCCAAGGTGAAATGGTTAAATTTGCCGCACTTAAAAATTATTCACACCCAAAAAAAATGAAAAAATTATTTACGTTACTATGCGGCCTCATTGCATTTGCAGGTGTTATGGCCCAAACAAAACTTATCGAAAAAGTAGATAAGGTTCCTGGCAAACTCATTATCCCTTACGAAAAGTACCAGTTGCCCAATGGCCTTACTGTGGTTGTTCATGAGGACCACTCCAATCCTATTGTACATGTGGAAGTTACCTATCATGTAGGCTCAGCCCGCGAGGTAAAAGACCGTACTGGTTTTGCACACTTTTTTGAGCACATGATGTTTCAAGGCAGTGGCCATGTGCAAGACGAAGAGCATTTTAAAATTGTATCAGGTGCAGGTGGAAATATGAACGGCAGCACCAATCGTGACCGTACCAATTATTTTGAAACCCTTCCTGCCAATTATTTAGAAATGGCTTTGTGGCTAGAAAGTGACCGCATGGGTTTCCTTTTGGATTCTGTAACCCAGAAAAAATTTGAAGTTCAACGTGCTACTGTAAAAAATGAAAAAGGACAGAACGTAGAAAATGTTCCTTATGGAATTGTAGAAGAATATTTGAATGCGAACCTATATCCCGAAGGTCACCCTTATAGCTGGACTACCATTGGCTATACCCAAGATTTGGATCGTGCCACGGTGGAAGATTTGAAAAACTTTTTCTTGAGATGGTATGGCCCCAACAATGCCGTACTGGTAATATCGGGCGACGTAAAAACTACGGAGGCATTAGCCTTGGTCGAAAAATATTTTGGCAGCATTCCACAGTGTCCCAAAGTGAATAAAATGAAAGTAGAGCGTGTGGTATTGCCCGAACGCAGATTTGTAAAATACTCCGAGAAAGTTCCTTATCCATTATATACTATTGTTTATCCTACCGTGGGAACTTACCAAAAAGATGAAGCCGCTTTGGATATATTGGCTAATATATTGGGCAATGGAAACAATTCTATTTTCTATAAACATTTCGAGAAAAATGAGAATGCATTACAAGCAAATTGCTACAACCGCAGCGAAGAATTGGCAGGTGAATTTACCTTGCGAATTATCCCCTATTACGGCACGCCTATCGACTCCATTGATGCGTGGTTGAAAGCTTCGTTTGACGAACTCGAAAAAAATGGTATCAGCGATGAAGCCATGGAACGTGCTAAGTCTGTTTACCTCACGCAGTTCATTAGAGGAATGGAAAGCGTAGCAGGCAAATCGACTTACCTCAATTACTGGAGCATGTTTTTGAATAAACCTTTTAATATGCAGGACGAAATTGACCGCTATAAAAACGTGACCAAAGAACAAGTGATGGCTGCTTATAATAATTATATAAAAAATAAACCAGCAGTTTGGGTTCAAACGCAGCCCAAATATTCTAATCCTGATGAAACTAAAAAAACTGAAACAATTACCAATACTGAAAAAGTGGTCCCACCAAATGAGTATAACAATCTTTCCTACAAAAAACCTGTTGATAATTTCGACCGTAGCAAACATCCAATTCCGGGCGAAGTAAAATCTGTGCAGTTTCCCAATATATATAATGTAAAGTTCGATAACGGCCTTAGAGTGGCTGGTACCGTAAACAATGAAGTGCCTCTGGTATATTTGCAATTGAGCATAAAAGGCGGTGAACTTCACGAGATGAACGATTTGAAAAAGATTGGTCTTTGTTCTGTTACGTCTGAATTGATGAACGAAGGAACACAGAAATATACAAGCGAAGAATTTAGTGCCCAGTTAGAAAAAATGGGAAGCAGTATTTATGTGTCATCAAGTAGTGAAGAAATTACGATATCTATGCAATGCCGTGCTGAAAATGTTGATGCTACTTTAAAATTGTTTGAAGAGCGATTATTGCATACCAAATTTAATAAAGACGATTTTAAACGTACCATTAAAAGTAATGTAGAGCAAGCTAAAGGCCTCGACTATAATGCAGGATTGATGTCGCAATTGGCTTTCGGTAAATTAATGTATGGCAATAATCCTTATGGTTTATTTGCCAACGAAAAATCATATAAAAGTATTACCTTAGAAGATGTGAACAATTTTTATAATAATAACTTTTCGCCATCTATTAGTAACCTTATAATTGTAGGTAGTATAGGGCAAGAAGAGATGATGCCCAAGCTTGGATTTTTAAAAGAATGGTCTACTAAACCAGTTACCATTCCTAGTCCTGGCGAGTTTTATGAAACGGAAGGAACTAAAATATATTTGGTAGACAAACCCGAAGCACCGCAAAGCTCGCTTGTAATTGGTTTTACTTCCGATAAATACTCTGCAACTGGCAGATTCTTCAAAAACACTATCATGAACTACCAATTGGGAGGTAGTTTTAACAGCCGCCTTAACCAAGATATTCGTGAAGATAAAGGATATACTTATGGTATACGCAGCGGTTATAACTTCAATAATTATATGGGATATTATACTATTGGTTGCTCAGTGCGTGGCACTGCTACCGATAGTGCCCTTGAAGAAATAATGAAGGTAGTAAAAGAATATAAAACTAACGGACCTACCGATGAAGAAGTAGCATTTACACGCAGCTCCATGCTCAATGCCCGCCAAATGCGTTATGAAACTACGGGTTCCATGGCCTCATTTATTGGTAATATGTTGGACTACGGAATTACACCTGAAGTATTGAAAGAACAAGAGAAAATCATTTCTACCATCAGCAGAACAGAATTAGCCGCACTTGCCAAAGACAATCTAAAAACCGACAAAATGATTATCATGGTTGTAGGTGATAAAGACAGTTTAAAAAAACGTTTAGAAAAATTAAATATGGGCGAAGTAAAAGTATATAATAGTACCAATGATGTGCAGTTTAATCCTAAAAACCGCGTAGCACTGCCACTCATGGATAAAAAATTTCCCAGACAATAGAATTGAAAATATAACCATAAAAAAATCCCCGATGTATTATAATGCATCGGGGATTTTTTTTGTTACCGTCATTCTGTTCGCCGCGGCGAATCGTCATCTAATACCGAAACTCAATATATAATAGTCCAAAAGAGGGGGGAATCCCCAGCCAGCTTGCGGGGTGTAGTTCGGCATTACCATTCTAAAAACTAATCCCTCAAGCGGAGAACTATTTTAGTTTAAGAAATGGTATTACATCCACACCGCTAAAAACTTCATGAACTCAGTTTTCAACTCCTTATATATTTTTGTGAATGAAGCAGCACGTTCGTTAATATCATCATGGTCGGCAAATACTTGATGGTTGATAGCTACAGGGTGTTCCTGTGCGTATTTTGTTAGCCATTGTTCATGCTTATTGATTTCATCGTTCAAAATATCGAGATGTTCTTTTTGTATAATAAACTGATTTTGAAAATGCTCAATCTGGCTACGAACTTCAGTACTTGTATTTTTTGCTGAAATTTTTTCCAATCTACTTTGATAAATCTTTAGTTCATCATTATAGAATTTGAATTCGCTACTCCATAGTTTGTGTTCGAAATGAAGCTCATCGAAGTGTTTAGTTTTTTTGGCTGTTCCGGTTGTTATGATATTTTTTTTTCTGCAAATTAAATTATAATAGTCCCTAAAGGTAATTGACCACAATCAGAGCGGTTTATGATTATTATCAGAAAAAACATTAACTTTGTGAGGTCAAATAAATAATGCGTTCATCAATATTGAATTTGAATTCACTAACTATCATATTTACCCATTAAACAATTAAACTAGAAATGAAAAAATATATTTTAATTCTACTTGCCATTATAGCTGTCTCTAACAACAAAAGCTTGGCACAGGACAGTACAAAACAATACAAGATTGGTCACGAATTCCAAATCAATATTCCGAAATATATGGAACGGACTAGTGGGATAAACGGCTCAGCGGCAATCGAATTTAAGAACGACGACAGAGATGTTTTTGGTTTTGTAGTGCAGGACACTAAAGAAGAATTGGGGATCTTGGAAATCACCTTTGCGGCTATTGATTCATTCTATGATTTCTTTATCAAAGATTTTATCAAAGATGCAGACAAAAGAAATGTTTCAAAAGCTCTCAGTACCAAAAAAGCAAATGTCAGTTTTATAGAAAGTGATTTTTCTTATTTGGATACAGATACCAAAGTAGAAATATATTATTTCATTGGTATTGTAGAAACAAAAACTTGTTATTATAAGGTGCTGTGCTGTTGCTCTCTTGCAAACAAAGACAAGTTCAAAGCCGATTATCAAAAAATATTATACAGCCTCAGAGACTAGGTGATTATTTTTAAATTTACCCCGCCGCGGCGGAATTATTTTTTATTTTGCCGGATAAAAACACACATAGGAGAATGAAAAAATATTTTGCAACATTTATAGTAATTTATTTAGTATTATTTTTATTGTGTGTAATGTCATTTGGATTGGCTTATGGATATGATGAAGGAACTATGCGGAATAATTTGATAGGAGAAATATCTGCTTTTATATTTAAAATTTTCGAGTTCCCTCTGGTTTATATTTTGCCATCTAGATATTTTATATTGGGATTTTTTATCGATATATTTCTTTATTCTGCCTTAATTACTATAATTATATATATATACAAAAAAATGACATTTTAAATTCGAAGAATATGCTTCTTTAGTATCTAATTTGTGAGATGGCTTTCTAATAGGCGTGCAGAATAGACGGCACAAAACACTCGAAGTAAAGCAAAATAGAAAGACAAATTGAAATTATATATATCATTTATATCAATCCTCATTTTCATAATAAAGTGCAGCAATCCACCTGAACTCAGCAAAGTAGCCAGCAACACATCTATAATACCAATTCTTAACGTAAAATAGTTCTCCGCCTGTGGCGGATTTGGTTTGTAGAATCGTAATGCCGAACTACATCCCGAAAGCTTTCTTTTTGACTATTATATATTAGACCTCTTTCATAATTCGATTCTAATAAATATAAAGGTTTGAAACACGAATTTTAAAACTTAGAATGCTGCCCTTTTTTATGTACAGCAGCCCGCTGCGGCGGGGTGGCAAAATAACAGCTCCCAAAAAATATAATTTGATAAATACTTTCCTTAACTATGGAAAATGCATACGAGTAGCA